>NZ_JAHRBL010000007.1:0-165000 GCF_019693445.1 Deinococcus aquaedulcis
AGAATAGAATCGGTCTATCACAAAGCTACGCGGTAAGCAGGTCCTGCAGCTCAGTAACAGAGTTGCCAGAGTTCCCCTTGGCACAAGAACTGTCAACGTTTTTCTCGATCAGACCACTAGCACTACTTAAACACGAACGTCTGCCCCACACACCGCTGAAAGACCACCCAGCGCCTGAGAACGCAGCGGCGTTTCGGAACCGGCCTGAGTGCCAGAATCTCCATAGGGTATGGGTGTGGAGCGCCGATAAGCCGTAAAAAAGATGTCATCCAACACACTGGTCGAGAACGTGATGGCGTTCTCTGTCACCACCGCCACTTGATCCTTTCGCCAAATTCTGATCAGCAAGGATGGACTGTCTTCATCGGCTGCTGCATCCTCTGCGCCATGGAGATCGAATATCTCCTGAAGCTTGACTGGCATTAGGTACTCTCTGGCGTACGAACCCGTCGGCACACTGATGGAAAACGCGCCTTTGCCAGACACCAACGCTTCAGACGCCTGAACGCGGTACAGCGGGATCACGTTGGGCGAATACTCCGCGTCCAGGGGCACAGGCAGATCAGCGGCACTGACCCGGCTGACTGTAATTTGCGCGGTGGTCGCACTGGCGTCTCGCCATTTCGTGGGAGTGGTGACCTTCACCCCTTCGGGCGTAGTGATGGTCTCGCCCGGACGCACACTGTAGGTTCGGGTAAGAGGCGTGCCGTCATCGGCCCGCAGACCCAAGTGGCGCTCATCGGTCACACAGTGCCAGGACGCCGTCATGGTGACCGTCCAATCTGAGACCGTGGGGGGATGGACGGTGCAAGTGAATGGGACCAAGGCCACCTGGGGCTGCGCACAAGGCACCGTCAGATTTCGGGCTGCATCTACCCACATGGCCCCAAGATCCAGCTGCCAGGCGCCCGCCAGACCCAAGAGGATCAGGCCAGTCAGGCTGATGCGCGTGATGAATCTCAAGGTCATCGAGCATTGACTGTACGTGGGAAATGGGCCGAAGTGTGCCAATCTGCCTGTCGCAATCGGCGAGGGTTATGCGGCGCTGCGTCTTGGGGGCGTGCAAACAAGGATGAGCACGCCTTCAAGACGTTATTGAAGCTCGGATGACGCGCTGAGGCTGTGTAACCACAGGTTGTACCACTGGGCTTGTTCTTCGACCGTACTCCCCATTTTGTCTACAGGCTCAAAGAGGTCGACGAGGTCCGCTGTTTTCGCAGGTTGGCCCAAGGCGAGCCGATAAGCGACACGTGCGCCCATGGAGAGCGCCATCGGGGACGGATAGACCCCAAGCATGGCGCCTTGAACGCACAACAGCACACCGTCGTGCTCCAACTTGCGGCGCACCACGCAGAGTGTTTCAAAGAAACCACTGTCCTGCCCCTCGTAGACGCGCAACGACGTGGCCACCCGAACACGAATCAGACCCTGCGCCTCATCCTCAAGCACGGACATCTCAGCGATCTGTTCCGGCTGTCCATCGTGGTGAAGTCGAACGGTGTAGACCTCCAGCATCGTGATCAACCGTACCCGATTCCCCTTGAGCAGTACGGGCACCACAGGACAGGGCACGTCAGTTGGCGTGCTTGTGGCAAGGTTGGTCGCCAGCCCTCAGGGTCAATGGTTACCGTGACCAATCGAAGGGCTTACAGATAGAGCATCGCGGTCAAGCAGAGCAGTGTGTGATGGTGCAACCCTCGCCATGAACGGCCTTCAAAGTGATCAAGCCCCAGCTCTTCTTTGAGTTGCTGATGGACCTGCTCGCAGGACCACCGAGCCTTGATGTCGCGGATCAACTCGATTTTTGACGTGTTGGCTGGATGATTGGTGAGGTAGTACTTCCGCTCCCCACTGGGCCGACGTTCGCCAACGACCCAGACTTCGTCACCGGGCAAGTGGGACCCGTCATGAAGTTCCCCACCGTCGGCAACCCGGACTCGCATGACCGCAAAGCGTGCGTGCAGCGGTCCTTTGGTGCCCTTGCGCCAGGTGCGTGAAACCCATTTGTGCGGCGGCAGGTCATGCAACACCTGAGCCACGCTTTTGCGTGGCTCGTCGGGAACGGGGACCAGGAGTCGACCAGTCTTGGATCTCCGCTCCGTCAGCATCCCGACCTTCGTGGAGTACACCTTTGCGTGCCTGGGACACCGACCGCCCAGGTCAGCCCCCGCGCCGTGAGTGCTCCACGAAACTCGGCGCTGTTTCCATAGCCAGCATCTGCCACGACGACTTTGAAGGTCACGCCGTGCTGCCGGACGCGGTCAATCTCCCGCAAGGCCAACTGCTTTTTGGTCAGAAACTGCCGGCGTCCCGGTGGGACACCAGCAGCAACACATCGTTCTGGGTCATCCGTCCATGCCTGGGGGAGGAACAACCGCAGCGCCAAAGGAACGGGAATATCGTTCTTCGCGAGCGTCAGCGAGACCAGGACCTGACAGTTGGCGACCTTGCCCAGCACACCGCAATACTGCCTCGCGACCCCGACACTGCCGGTGCCTTGCTTCGGGAACGCGGTGTCATCCACGATCAACACGGCACCCCGGCCACCGACCAATCGCTGCGCCTGACGCGCGAGGACGGCGCCCAGCTGGTCATCGTTCCAGGGACTCACCGTCACAAAATGGTGCAGCTGCGCGTACTGGCCAGGGGCAACGTGTTCGGCGAGTGGTTGCAGACTTTTGCGTTCCAGCGGGGCCATCAAGCCGCGCAGGTAAATGGGACACCACTTTCGGCGGCGAGCGTGTCCCAGCACGCGCTGAAAGGGACGCAGGAAGCGCCGCAGGGACAAGGCATGGTCCTGAGCAGAGGTCATGCGTCAGCCTGACAGACACGCATGAATGCCGTCCAGGAAGCCAAAACCTGTGTTTAAGTCGTGCTAGGGCGTGTCGGCCAATGGTCAGGTACACGGATTAATAGGTGTAGAGCCAGAACCAAGCGGCGGCAAATCGCCGGGCGAGGAGGTCTTGTCGGCTGATCAAGAATTCACAGATGTAGAGGTGGTTATCGTCGGTGTCGCTCGCAATGTCTTCGTCCATCCACGACGGAATCCGGAAGGTGAGGATCGGGAGCCAGGGGTCATCGATGGGTCGCGTGGGGTTCGCGTACTGGAAACCAAATGGAATGCTGGCGGACATGCCAAACAGCGTGAACCCGTGAAAAGTAAACGCTTCGTCCTGCACCACGGCGCGGCAGGCGTGGTACACCTCGGAGAAGTCAGTGCCATCATCCAGCGGAAGCTCCACAAAACGATCAACCAGTTCATAGCTTTGGCTGAGCAGCATGCACCGCGACCGATAGGTGTGCAGCGGCTCGCCTTCCCAGCTCGGCGGTGACCGGCGTTCAAGGCCATGAACGTCCTGCACAAAGGTGAACGCAACCGCTTCGGAAAGGAAGTCCCAGAAGATGGACAGCAGCCCGCCTTGCGGCAGGGCGTCACTGGTCCGCAGCGTGTCCAGGTCAGCACAGTTGATCTGACACACGAAGCGCAGCGGTTTGCCCTCGGCGTCCATGGGCCAGACCCAGTCGGGCTGCACATCAGGATGGCCCCCAAACTTCGTGCCGCCGACCGGCAGGGTGTGCTCCGCACAGGGGTCCAGGGTCACGTGGTAGCACGGCTGGATGCTCTGCAGAATGCAGGCTTCCGTGTCGGTCCCTGGGGGGAGGCCGGCTTCCTGCAGGACGATGCGAATGGCCTGGTGGATCTCAGCCAGCGTGCGCGGGTCCTCGATCATCAAGGTCATGGTTGGTGCCAAGCCAGTGCCGAGCGGACCTTCGCTGTGTGGTTCATGGGCGACATGATGCCTCAGTGCTGTGTTCTCGCTGAGCGAACATGCGGTTCAACCTTGGCCGACAGACTCTAGCGCCGACCTCCGAAAAAGTCCTTGCGCTTGAGTTTCACCATGCGGCCATCCGGGTGGTGCCACACCACGCCTTCCATGTCCGGCCGGACCTCCAGGTAGGCCCGCAGCCCGGCAAAATCGCGCGGCACATCGGGCAGGACCGCTTCACCATGCCGCACCAGCGTGTGGCTGGACAGGCCTTCTGGGTTGCCCTGCACCTTGGGGCCCAGCAGTTCGTAGGTGCCGTCGGGCAGGGGGCCGCCCGCCGCCCACGCCTCGCGGTGGTGGGCGTCGTCTGGCCCCTCCCCCACCGGCACCCAGCCGGGGTGGTGACCAGTGACCGGGTCAGGGGGCTGCGCCGGCTCGAAGTCGGGCGGGGGCGTGCGGCCTTTCTTGGCGTCGTAGCGGCGGTACAGGCGGCCGGCCCGCACCAGACAGCTCGTGCCGTCCCATTTGCGGGTGGCCACGCCCTCGCCGGCCAGGACCCATTCAGCCCCGGGCACCACCTCGTCCCGCACCCGGCGGTCGGTGTCGTAATTGCGCGCGTACAGGCTGAGAATCTTCTGCATACACCCTCCGCCACCACCCTAGAGGGTGCAGCGGCAAGGCGCATCGGCCAAACAGGTCAGCATGGTCCCCCGCCACCTGGACGGGGGACGAGCCGCACGCCGCACCTCAGCGGCCGCGAGCCACCAGCCGAACGCCGCTCGAGGTGAGGTAGCGGTCCAGCAGCCGCGTCTCGATCTGCGCTGTGTTCACGCTGGCATCGGACGCAGTGGCTTTCACCTTCACACTCACCAGCTTGCCGCCCAGCGGCCTGGATTCCCAAAGGACATCGATAGTGTTCTTGGTACTGGGGTGGGTGGCGCGCCACTGAACCTGCACGTGGATGGGCGCACTTTTTCCGCTGAGGATGGTCATGCTGTCGCTGCCGTTGGGGAAGGTGAAGCGGTCATAGCCAGCGGGCAGCCCCGTGACATACCGCTCCTGCAGCAGAATCATGGCCGAAATGTGGGCAAAGCTGCTGGCACTGGCCTCCTGCTCGGGGCTCAGTCCCAGATTGAGATTGGTCGTGGACACCACCTCTGCCACGACTTCATTGGCGGCTGGCGCCGGGCCCGTGTAGGCCGGAGCACACGCCGCGAGCAGAACAGGAACCGCCAGGAGCATCTTCTTCACGCGGCGCAGCCTAGCAGGGGCCGGGAAACCCTGGGGCCCAATATGAGAAACCCCCACCGGGGGTGGGGGCACAGGGCGAAGCGGGGCCGGTTACAGCGAGATCAGGAAGGGGTCTTCCAGGCTCTCGGCGATAAAGCGCACGAAGCGGGCGGCGTCGGCGCCGTCAATCAGGCGGTGGTCGTAGGTCAGGCTCAGGGGCAGCATGTTGCGCGGCTCAAAGGTGCCCGTTTCCTTGTTCCACACCGGCTCCATGCCGCCGCGCGAGACGCCCAGGATGGCCACTTCCGGGCTGTTCACAATGGGCGTGAAGGCGTGCCCGCCGATGCCGCCCAAGTTGGAGATGGTGAAGGTGGCCCCCTGCATCTCGTCGGGCTTCAGCTTGCGGTCACGGGCGCGGGCGGCCAGTTCGCTCAGCTCCAGCACCAGTTCGGTGATGCTCTTGCGGTCGGCGTCCTTGACCACCGGCACCAGCAGGCCCACCGGGGTATCCACGGCCACGCCGATGTTCACGTAGTCCTTGAAGATGATCTGGTTGTTCTCCAGGTCCAGGCTGGCGCCGAACTTGGGGAACTTGCGCAGGGCGTTGGCCACGACCTTCATCAGGATGTGGGTCATGGTGAGCTTGCCGCCGGCCTTTTCTACGCGGGCGCCGAAACGCTTGCGCACCTCTTCCATGACCGTCACGTCGGCCTTGTCGAAGTGTGTGACCATCGGAATCTGCGTGCTCACCGTCATGGAACGCACGGTGGCTTTGCGGATGCCGCTCATGTCCTCACGGGTCACGCCGCCCCACTTGCTGAAGTCGGGCAGAGGCGCGGCGGGTTGAGGGGTGATCGTTGCTGGTTGCTGGGGTTGGGGAGCTGCTGCCACCGCTGCCGCCACCGTGGGCGTGCCAGCCGAGCGGCGTACGTCCTCTTCGCTGATGCGGCCAGCGATGCCGGTGCCGTGAACGCCGCGCAGGTCCACGCCGATTTCACGGGCCAGTCGGCGCACGCTGGGGGCCGCCGGAATGATGGGGCGGCCATCGTAGCTCTGGGTGTTGTAGGGCCGCTCGGCGCCGGGGGCCTGGGTGGGCGGGTGGGCCCGCTCCGGGGGCAGGCTGGCCGCGCCGGGCGGGGTGGGGGTCTGGGTGCTCAGGCTGGATACGGCCGGCGCAGCGGCAGAGGCCTGGGCGCTGGGGGCCGGCGCCGGGGCTGGGGTGCCGGCTGGGGCGGCAGGGGCCACTGGCGCCGCGCTGCCGCCGCCCAGGGTGGCAATCACGCCGCCGACCTTCACGGTGTCGCCCACCTTCACGTTTACGGCCTGCACGATGCCGCTGGCGTTGGCGGGCACCTCCACCACCGCCTTGTCGGTCTCGATCTCAATGACGGGCTGGCCTTCCTTGACGCTGTCGCCGGGATTGACCAGCACCGTCACCACCGTGCCCTGCTCGATGTTGTCGCCCACGTCCGGCAGGGTGATCTGACCCCCACTGCTGGCCGCCGGCGCACTGGCGGGTGCGCTGGGCGCCGGGCTGCTGCCGGCCGAGCCTGCCTGTTCCTTCTGGCTCGCCATCTGGGCCGCCGCCACACGGTTGGCCGTCTGGGGATCGCTGGCAGTGGCGGGGGCATCCGGCTCGGCGGAGGGCGTGCCGGGTGGGGGGGTTTGCCCGGCGTTCGCGTCGCCCGCCGCTGCGCCACCCAGGGTGACAATCACGCCGCCCACCTTGACGGTGTCACCCACCTTCACATTCACCGCTTCGACGGTGCCGCCACTCTCGGCGGGCACTTCCACAACGGCCTTGTCGGTCTCGATTTCAATGATGGGCTGGCCGGCCTGAATGATGTCGCCGGGACCCACCAGCACCGTGACCACGGTGCCCTGCTCGATGTTGTCCCCCACGTCGGGGAGTTTCAGTTCAGTCGCCATGTTGGGGCTCCTTATAGATGTCAAAGAGTCGAAGGGTCTAAGGGTCTAAGGGACAGAGTTTCTGTGACCCTCAGACCTTTTGACTCTGCGCCTAGCGCAGCACCGGAGCTTCGCGTTCGGGGTCAATGCCGAGGTCCCCAATGGCTTTCGCCACGACCTCGCCCTTGATCTTGCCGTCGCGTTGCAGGGCGTACAGGGTGGCCAGCACCACGTGCCGGGCGTCCACCTCGAAGAAGTCGCGCAGTTCTTCACGGGCCTCGCTGCGGCCAAAGCCGTCGGTGCCCAGCGTCCACAGCTTGCGGTCCAGGTGCCCGTTCAGGCCGTCGGCCCCCAGCTTCATGTAGTCGCTCACGGAAATCAGGACACCGGGAGCGCTGTCCTTGTTCAGCTGCTGGGCCACATAGGGCACGCGGGGTTCCTGGGTGGGGTGCAGCATGTTGTGGCGCTGCGCCAGCAGGGCGTCCTGGTGCAGTTCCTTGTAGCTGGTCACAGACCACAGGTCGGCCGCCACGCCGTAGGTTTCTAGCATCTTCACGGCGGCCTGCGCGGCGCCCATGGCGGGGCCGCCCGCCAGAATCTGCGCCTGCAGTTTGGGCTTCTTCATCTCGCTGCGCTGCAGGCGGTACAGGCCGCGCACGATGCCCTCGCGGATTTCCTCGTGGCTGCGGCCGTCGTTCGGCATGGCGGGCTGAATCTCGTTCTCGTTGTCAATGGTGACGTAGTAAAACTCGTCCAGGCCGTCCACGTACATGCGCTGGATGCCGTGCTCGATGATGACCGCCAGTTCGTAGGCGAACGCAGGGTCATAGGTTTTGAGGTTGGGCACCACGTACGCCTGCAGGTGGCTGTTGCCGTCCTGGTGCTGCAGGCCTTCCCCGGCCAGGGTGGTGCGGCCGGCGGTGGCGCCCAGAATGAAGCCGCGCGCGCGCTGGTCGGCGGCGGCCCACACGAGGTCACCCACGCGCTGCATGCCGAACATGGAGTACAGCACGAAGAAGGGAATGGTGGGCACGCCGTGGTTGGCATAGGCCGTGCCTGCGGCAATCCAGGACGCCATGGCGCCGTCCTCGGTGATGCCTTCTTCCAGCATCTGGCCGTCCACGCTTTCCTTGTAGGCCATGAGGCTGCCGCTGTCCACAGGCGTGTAGGTCTGACCACGCGGACTGTAGATCCCGATGCGGGGCACCAGGGCGTCCATACCGAAGGTGCGGGCCTCGTCGGGCACGATGGGCACGATCAGCTTGCCGATCTCCTTGTCGCGCAGCAGCTTGGAGATGATCTGCACGGCCGCCATGGTGGTGCTCACCTGCCGGTCCCCGCTGCCCTTGGCAAATTCCTCGTAGAACTCGCCGTTTGGGATGGTGGGGTGTGGGTATTCCACCTTGCGGGCGGGCACGGGGCCGCCCAGCGCGGCGCGGCGCTCCAGGGCGTACTTCACTTCCGGGCTATCAGGGCCGGGGTGGTAGTACTCCATGTGCTCCACCTGATCGTCGGTCAGGGGCAGTTCGAGCAGGTCACGCAGGTTCTTCAGGGTCGAGAAGTCCAGCTTCTTGACTTGGTGGGCGACGTTGCGGGCCTGCGCACTTTCCCCCAGGCCGTAGCCCTTGATGGTGCGCGGAATGATGATGGTGGGGCTGCCCTTGTGCTCGGTGGCGGCCTTGTAGGCGGCGTAGATCTTGTGAACATCATGGCCGCCCCGGTTCAGCAGTTCCAGGTCGGCGTCGCTCCAGTCTTCAATCAGGGCCTTGAGCTCGGGGGTGTTGAAGAACTTCTCGCGCAGCTCCTTGCCCCCGAACGCGGCGTAGCGCTGCGACTCGCCGTCCACCAGCAGCTCGAAGCGCTTGACGATGTGGCCGTTGTAGTCCCGGGCCAGCAGCTCGTCCCACTTGCCGTCCCAGATCACCTTGATGACGTTCCAGCCCGCGCCCCGGAACAGCGCCTCGAACTCCTGAATCACCTTGGAGTTGGCGCGCACCGGGCCGTCCAGGCGCTGCAGGTTGGCGTTCAGCACGAAAATCAGGTTGTCCAGGTTCTCGTAGGAGGCAAAGCGGATCGCGCCGATGCTCTGCGGCTCGTCCATTTCACCGTCGCCCAGGAAGGCCCAGACCTTGGCGTCGCCCTTCGGCTTCAGGCCCCGGTTTTCCAGGTATTTGATGAAGCGCGCCTGGTAGATGGCCTGAATGGGGCCCAAGCCCATGCTGACGGTGGGGAATTCCCAGTAGTCCGGCATCAGCCAGGGGTGGGGGTAGCTGGACAGGCCCTCGCCCTCGGGCTGCAGCTCGCGCCGGAAGCGGTTCATGCGGGCTTCGTCCCAGCGGCCTTCCAGGAACGAACGGGCGTATACCCCGGGCGAAGCGTGGCCCTGGTAGAACACGAGGTCGCGGTCCTGCCCGGCGCCGTGGCCCCGGAAGAAGTGGTTAAAGCCCACCTCCAGCAGCTCGGCCGCCGAGGCGTAGGTAGAAAGGTGACCGCCGATGCCGTCACTCTTCTTGTTGGCCTTGATGACCATGACCACCGCGTTCCAGCGGATGATGTTACGGATCCTGCGTTCCAGCTCCACGTCGCCGGGGTACTCGGGCTGCGCCTCGACATCAATGGTGTTGATGTAGGGCGTGTTCTGCTTGAAGGTGATCGGCGCGCCGTGGAAGTAGGCGTAGTGGTCCAGCTCTTCGAGCAGTTCGGCGGCGCGGTTGTCGCCCGCGTCGGCGAACACGTAGGCCAGCGAGTCCAGCCACTCCTGCGTTTCAATGGTGTTGAGCTGCTGCCGGTCCTGGGCGTTAAGGCCCGCGCGCGGCGGCCGGTTGGGAGGCGCCACGTTCTTGGGAGACTGGGTCATGGTGTCAGCATAGGCCGCCCCATTGCCCACTTCCAACAGCGTCCCCTCATGAGATTGACCACTGTTCCTGGTCAATGCTGGGCTTGCTGGGCCCGGCCCTACAGCCCCCGCCGGATCATGACGGGGAGGGCCGCACCCTTCAGCAGCTTCGCCAGGGCCCGCAGCGCCAGCCCGCGCGCCGGGGGCAGGTGGGCGGCGAAGTAGGCGTTGTATTCGGTAAAGCCCTGCGCGCCCCGCTGACGCTTGAAATGCGCCGCCCCCGAGGACCCGTGCAGCCGCACCCCCAGGGCCAGGGCGCGCTCCATGAACAGCCAGCAGGCCACGCGGTACAGGGCCTCGCGCTGGGGCCGCGCCGTGTCGTAGCCCACCACAGGGGGCGTCATCACGCCGCCGCGCACCCACATGCCCGCCACCGCCATGATCTGCCCGTCTGGGGCCCGCGCGACCCGGTAGGACAGAAACCCGGTTCGCCACGACGCCTCTATAAACGCCGGGGTCAGCACCGGGTTCAGCGGAGAGTAACGGCCCATATACAGCAGGGCGTACAGGTGCGCGATCCGCTGGGCGTCCCCGGGGGTCAGGGTGGTCAGGTCTTCCAGGGTCAGCCCCGAGCGGGCCACGGCGCGGCGGTCGTGGCCGAAGTTACCGCGTGGCCGCCACTGCCGCGCCAGATCCTCCACCACCCAGATGCGGCGGCTGGGCACCAGGATCCAGCCGTCGGCTTCCAGCGCCGCCCTCAGGCCCGGCGCCGACCAGTCATCCACCGAGCGCACGCCCAGCAGGTGCCCCGGGAACCGGGTGGTCAGGGTGTGGCGCGCCGCTGACAGGCCCTGGCCGCGCCACGCCCCGTGCAGGTTGGTGGACAGCAGCCAGTTGTTCAGGTGCACCGCCCGGTTCACGGCCGCCGCGCGCAGCAGCCGGTCCACGCCGGCCAGGGCCACCCGGGCAGGCGCGGCCAGCGCGCCCACATCCACCAGCTCCAGCTCGGCGCGGGCGTACAGGGCGTAGGCGCTGTGCGGACTGCTCACGTAGCTGCCGCCCAGGGCCCCGCTGTCCACCGTCACCGGCATGGGCTCGCCGGCCACCTCCAGCGCGAACACCGAGGACGCCACATTGGCCACCAGCGCCGGGGCCCCGGCCGCGCACAGTTCGGCCAGCATGGCGGCCTCGGGCCCGTGCCCGCTCATGGCATGGCCTCGCCGTTCCATTCGATGTCGGCGGTGGACTGCCCGGCGGCGCTTCGGCCAGCCAGGACCCCGGCCAGGGCAAAGCGCGCGGCGTCCAGCAGGGACCCCGCCACCGGGGCGCGGTTGCCTGGGCGGCCCACCACGTCCTGCCCGGCGTGCCAAGTGTGCAAAAGGGGCCGCGCCGACCCCACCTGCAGGGCCCCCAGCGGCCCCAGCACCGCCAGGGCCGGGGCGAGGTAACGCAGGGTGCCGGGCGCGGGGGTCAGCAGCGGCCCGCCGCCCAGCACCGCCCCCCCCAGGGCCGCCCCTGGCAGCAGGTGCAGGCCACTGGTGGCGCGCGGATTGCATTCAATGGGCGCCACCCGGCCGTCCGGCGTCACGATCACGTCGTAGGACAGCTGCCCGGTGGCCCCGGTGGCGCGCGCCAGGACCCGTGCCATGTCCACCACTGCCGGCCTCTCCACTGCCTCAAACGCGTACGAGGCCCCGCCCTGCTGGCGCAGCACCGGCCGGTACACGGCGCAGGCGCGCAGCTGCCCCGCGTGGGCCAGCGACCAGACGCACAGTTCCTCGCCCACCAGCCGTTCCTGGGCCACCCAGCGGCGCGCCGGGGTGGGAACGGCCCCCGGGTGGCCCAGCCGCGCGGTGCCAAAGCGCGAGAACTCGGGCTTGAAGATCAGCCCGGCGCGGCCGGGCAGCGTGGGCAGGTGCGCGGGGTCAGACAGCACCCAGGTCTGCGGGGCGTCGACCCCGGCGGTGCGGGCCAGTTCGGGGAACAGGGCCTTGGAGTGCAGCGCGCGCAGCGTGGCGGGGGGCGGGGCCAGCAGCCGCCCGGCCCAGCCGCCCCGCCGGGCCGCTTCGGCCAGCCAGAACACCTCCTCGCAGATGGGCACCACCAGATCCACCCTGTCCAGCAGGCGCAGGAGCGCGGTCTGGAACGCCCCGAAGGCCTGCCGGGGTGGGGGCAGGCGGTGGACCGGCACCCGGGGCCGGAGCAGGTGGGCGGCAAAGGGCGTGACCGAATCGGCCAGCGCCACCGGGGCCCCCGCCGCCTGCAGCGCGCGGGCGAGGTCCAGGGCCACCGGGGCCCGCGCGCCGGTCACCAGCACCCTCATGGGTGCCCCGGGGCCCACCTCAGCCGCTGTCGCCACACCCCGCCCGTCATCACGAGCAGTCTACGCAGGTGTTAGCGTACGGCGCAGCATGACCATTGAACTGCGCCACCTGCGGCATTTTGTGGCCCTGGCCGAAGAAGAACACTTTGGCCGGGCCGCCGAGCGCGTGTTTGTGGTGCAGCAGGCCCTGAGCAACTCCATTCGCAACCTGGAAGACGAGGTGGGCGTGCCCCTGGTGCTGCGCACCACCCGCCGCGTGCAGCTGACCCCCGCCGGCCAGGAGTTCCTGATTGGCGCGCGGGCCACGCTCGCGCTGGCCGCCCAGACGGTGGAACGTGCCCGCCGCGCCGCCCGGGGCGAGGTGGGGCGCCTGAGCGTGGGCTTTGTGGGCGGGCTGGCCTTTGGGGGCCTGCCGGAAATCGTGCGGCGGTTCCGCGAACTGTACCCGAATGTCAGCGTGGACCTGCGCGAACTGACCGCCCAGGAACAGGAAGCGGCCCTGCGCGGCGGCCAGATTGACGTGGGGCTGATGCTGCTGCCAGTGCGCGACCCGGCCCTGGAGTCGCGCGCCCTGTGGCGCCAGCCGCTGGTGGCCGCGCTGCCCGCCGCGCACCCGCTGGCCCGCAAGCGCCGCCTGAAGATCAGCGACTTGGCGCCAGAACCGTTTGTCTTTTTTCCGCGTCAGATTCGCGCCACCTACTTTGATCAGGTGATGCGCTGGTGCGCCTCGGCGGGCTTTACGCCCCATGTGGTGCAGGAGGCCATTGAGGTGCCCACGCTGCTGTCGCTGGTGGCGGCGGGCGTCGGCGTGTTTTTGCCCATCGAATTTTTCAGCCGCCTGAGCCTGCCCGGCGTGGTCTACCGCCCGGTGGAGGACGCCCCCATCGTGGAGATCGTGGCCGTGTGGCGCCGGGGCGAGGGCAAAAGCCCGGTGGTGCGCGCGTTCCTGGCGGTGGCGGAGGAAGTGCTGGGGGGCAGGGAGGGGTCTGGACCCTCAACCAAAGAGGGATGAGGACGTCAGGTTCAGTCTCTAGGCTGGTCACATGTACCTGCGCTTCGTCCTGCCCGCTGCTCTGGCCGCCAGTCTGCTGACCACCGCCCTGGCCCAGAACACGCCCGCCGCCCCCACGGTGGTGGGCCAGCCCACCCCAGAGCAGGCCACGCAGCTGATCGAGCGCCTTGTGAGCAATCCCGGCGCCCGGCAGCAACTGATCTACGGCGCCCTGCCGGCTGGCCTGCCCCTGACCCTGAGCGAGCCGCTCACGCTGCTGGCCAGCATCCGTACCCCATACAGCAGCGGCTCGAACACCCGCGTGCTCCTGAGCAGTGCTCAGGGCCGGGACGCCACCCTTGCGACCTTGGGCGCGCAACTGGGCGCCAGCGGCTGGACCGCACGCAAGCCTTACGGCGTGCCCTTCGGCTTTCAGGTGCCTCAGTCCGAGGTCTACCGCAGCTTCTACTACGAACCGCCGGCCGGCAGCGGAGGCGGCGCATATCTGGCCGACCTGAATGTGCGCGAGTTGGGCGGCCGAACCGCCGTGGATCTGAACATTGGCACCATCACAGCCCAGCAACTGGCGGGCCTGAAAAAACAGCCGCAGTCCGCCCCGCAGACCAGCCTGCCATCCCTGCGCGCCCTGCCCGGGGCCCAGTTGCGCGCCGCCATGAACAGCGGCAGTGCGAACGTCACAGTCAGCAGCGTCTATGTCACGGGCACGCCGCTCAGCGCGGGCGAGGTGCTGGGCTTCTATTCCGCCCAGCTGAAGGCCGCTGGCTGGAAAGCGGTCACCGACACCACCACCGGCCCGCTGCGGGTGATCACCTACGCCCTGAAGGACCTGAACGGGCGCGAGGCCCTGGGCACCCTGGGGCTTCGCTCCTGGGAGAAGGGAGGCTACGCGCTGATGGTCAGCGTGCAGGGCTTCAAGCCTTAAAACGCGGGGCGCTCTCGGTGGCGGCGCTCCTGGCTCAGACCGGGTCCCGGTGCCCAGGGCCCGGTTTTCCCGTTTCCGGCAAGCCGCGCAGCACGCCCAGAATCAGGAGGGTGCCCGCCACCGAGAGCACCGCGCCCATCAGGAACGCCGCGCCGGGAAAGCCGTGGCCCGCGCCGTACGCATAGACCGATGTGGCCACGATGGGCCCCACCACGCCCACCAGACTGTTCAGGCTGGTGATGGCCCCCTGCACCCGCCCCTGCTCGGTTTCGCTGACCTGCCGCGAGATCAGGCCCTGGATGGCCGGGTTCGCCAGCCCGCCCAATGCCCCCACCACCAGCGAGGCGTACAGCGTGACCCCACTGCGCGCAAAGGCCAGCAGCAGAAATTCCAGAATGGAGGCCACCAGCCCGGTCATGATGGTGCGCCGCTCGCCAAAGCGGGCGATGAAGGGACCGATGAGGCCACCCTGCACCCCGGCCACCAGCAGCCCAAAGAACGCCAGCGCCACCCCGTTTTGCCCTGGGGTCCAGCGCAGCACGCGCTCGGTGTACAGCACCCAGGTGCTGAAGATGACCTGTCCGGCCAGCCCCAGCAGCACGAAGGTCAGGGCGAGGCTGCGCAGAATGGGGTACTCGGTCAGGGCTTTCAGGGGCAATAGGGGGTTCAGGTCCCGGCCCTGGAAGCCCTTGGCGCGGGCACTGGGGGGCAGGGATTCGGGCAGCACCAGCAGGCCGTACAGAAAGTTCAGTGCGGTCAGGCCAGCGGCCACCAGAAACGGCACCCGCAGGCCGTATTCGCCCAGAAAGCCGCCCAGCGCCGGCCCCAGGATGAACCCCACGCCAAAGGTGGCGCCCAGCAGGCCAAAGTTCCTGGCGCGCCCCTCGGGCGGAGTCACGTCGGCAATGTAGGCGTTCGCTACTGTCAGGCTGGCGCCGGTAATGCCCGCCAGCACGCGGCCCACAAACAGCCACCACAGGCTGGGGGCAAAGTAGAGCAGCACGTAATCCAGCGCCATGCCCGCCAGCGAGACGAGCAGCACCGGGCGGCGGCCAAAGCGGTCACTCAGGCGGCCCAGAATGGGCGCGAACACGAACTGCATGACCGCGTAGGCGGCCGTCAGCCAGCCGATGCTCTGGGCGCCCGCCGCCTCCGAGCCGGCCAGTTCCTTGACCAGCCCCGGCAACACCGGAATGATCAGCCCAATCCCGATGATGTCAATCAGGGCGGTGAGCAGAATAAAAATCAGGGCGGCAGGCCGGGCGCGCATAGGGGGCAGTGTAGGCGGTCGTGCAGCGGGAGCAGGCCCGCCCCGGCCACCCAGCGGCTCAGGCCCCGGCTTCAGGCGGCGGGGGCCAGCTGCCGCGCGAGGCCTTCGGGGCGCAGGAGACTGACATCCTGACCGTAAATGGCCTTGACCGTCCGCTCTGCCAGCAGCATGGCGGGGGCGGCGACCAGCCCCCCGATGAGCAGCCCCGGCAGGTACATCACAGCGGAGGCCAGCACCACCTGCCCGTTAAAAGCCGCCGTGCCGAACGAAGCCGTGACCAGGTGCAACTGCACCGCCATGTTCACACTGCCAAACAGCAGCTTGGCGCCGCCGAACAGCACGCTGCCCAGCACCAGCGCACGCGCCATGCGCGGGTGGTTCAGGGCTTCTTCCTGGGCGCGGCGATGGGCCACTGACCCACCTGCGAATGCCCCCTGCAGCAGGGACCGCAGCAGCCCACTACCCACCAGCGCGCTGCCCAGGAACAGCAGGCCGTGAAGGTACAGATGAACCGACGTTTTGAAGGCGTACCAGAAGCCGTCCACAAACCAGAAGGCCAGCCCGGCGCCCAGCAGCGAGGTCACCACGCCGAACCGGGCGATGGGGGACGTCTCGCGGCGAAGCCAGAAAGTCCAGAGGGTATACACCACCGGCAGCAGCGCCGAGAGCAGATAGGCGCGGATGTGGCCGCCCTGGTCCCCGCCCAGCAGGGCGGCAACGCCCCATCCCGTGCCGAACAGGTTGGGGCTGAGGATCAGCAGCGGAACGCAGAAGGTCATGGCCAGATCCAGCAGGTTCTTTTTCAGAGCAGGGCTCATCGGGGCATTGTGCGCGGCGGCCCTGCCCGGCCACATCGGCCAAGAGGCCCAGGAGAGCCCAGCCTAGTGATGATCCGGAAATTCACTGACAGCGTGCTGCCCGAACTGCGCGAAGTCGGGTCTTTTTGCAACATGTGCTCAGTAAGTGATGGTGCGCGTAGTGGTTGAGACCAATTGAGTGCCGACATGAAGAGTCAAACGCGTCCAATTCCCTTTGGCGTCCCGGCCGTAGCGGTAGGTTTCTGTCGAGTCTTTGCCTGCATCCTGAGGTATCACGATCACACTGGTAACAAAGCCGCGAGCATCGACGGCGTAAGTCGCCCGCGTTGTAGGTACACCATTAACAGCGTAGGAAGAGGTTGTGAGCTTCCCCTGTGGACTGTACTGAAATGTCTCGACTGCCCTGTACCCTTCTCCGATCTGGTCCTGAAAGACTTTTTCACGACCTGGAACACTCCCAACCTGCGTCGATATCTGGGTGAGGCGTCCTGCTGGGCCAAACTGCGCCACCTTCTCAACACGAGTCAGATTGTTGAATGTCCTGAGTTCACGGACCGTCCCCTGCGCCTTGGAGTAGGTGCAACTGATTTGAAGAGGATTCAGGAAGAGTGGCCCAAAGCTAAGCGGCACACCTTTGAACGTAGAAAGGCGGCCCTGAGCATCGAAAGTGACAGTCAGCGGCTCTGTTGGCTTGTTTTTTAGGTCATTCAGGCTTAGAGGTACAAACTGAGTGGGATCAAGGCTGGCGCGTCCAGCCATACGCCACTCGCCGTATCTCTGGTTGGAAGGTCCTACCTTAAACGTGGCCTCAAAGAGCATTGACATGACGTTGACATCCCGCGTGATGCTGGTGTGGGCAACCCGTTTCAGCTTACCTTGCTGGAACTCGTACACAGTCGTTCGCTCATTCGCTCCTGACATCAGTTCTTCAAAGCCTGGCTCGATCCGCACTTGTTCCTGAATATGCCGGGGTTGACCCAGGAGACGTGGCGCCAGTTCATTTTCTCCGTTCGGCGACTCGAAGCAATATCCTGCCTGAGCCCCTGACAACAGACCAAACAGCACTGCATAGACCGTTTTCATCATCACGCGCTCAGAATAGAGGTCATCTGGCCAGAAGCCGGAGCAGAATAAGGATGCAGGCGAGGTGCACCATGCCGAGGAAATTTTCGGCCTTCACTTCGTCCCGGGTTCTTACCCGGCGGAAGCTCTGGAGCCAGGCGATGGTGCATTCTACCTTCCAGCGTCGCTCGAAGCGGCGCAAGGGCCGACCGTCTTGTGTCTTTTGACGATTCTTGCGGTTGGGGGCGATCATCTCGATGCCCAGCGCAGCCAGCTCTCCGTCCAGACCATCACTGTCGTAGGCTCTGTCGCCGATGAGACGGTAGGGAAAGTTTAGGCCGAACGAGGCAGCCAGCGTGTCCTACACCAGCCGAACTTCGGCTGGACTGGCACTGCTGGTGTGCACCGCGACCGGCACACCACCAGCGTCCACGATGATCATGATCTTGGTCCCCTTGCCTTTTTTGGTCGGACCGATATCGGCCCCCCTTTTTTGGCGGCACTGAAGGTACCGTCAATAAACGCTTCCCGCAGATCGAGTAGGCCCTGATCTTCGCTCATCTCGTAGAGGACCGTGAGAATGCGTGGGAACGCGCCCTGCGTGGTCCATTCTTGAAAGCGGTCATGACAGGTGGTCTTCGGTGGGTACTCGCCCCTAGGCAAGGCAGCCCACTGCGCACCGGTGCGGAGAATCCAGAGAATGCCGTCCAGAACGGCTCGGTCTGGATGTCGTGGACGTCCACGATTTGTGCGGTTCACAGGTCTTGGAATGAGGGGCGCCAAGACAGCCCATTGCTCGTCAGTCAGCCGCATCCACCGCAGTGTGCGCTCTCACAGCGGGACACTGTTGCCCAATTTCCGGATGGACTCTAGTCCCGGTTGAACAGCGCCATCTGGGTGATCGGGCCGTAGTCGGGGTGCACGTCGCCCAGCGGATGGAACGCCACCGCGTAGCCGTATGCCTCGGCCGCCGCCTGTGCCCACGCCTGAAACTCGGCGCGGGTCCACTCGAAGCGGTGGTCCGGGTGGCGCAGGGCCTGGGGGGTCTCGAAGGTGGCGTTGTACTCGCGGTTGGGCGTGGTCACCACCAGCGTGCGCGGGCGCGCAAAGCCCAGGACGTTGCGGGTCAGGGTGTCCAGGCGGTGCGGCTCCAGATGCTCCATGACCTCCACCAGCGCGGCGGCGTCAAAGCCCTTCAGGCGCGAATCGGGGTAGGCGAGGCTACCGTGCAGCAGGCGCACCCGCTCACGCAGTTCGGGGCGCTCTGTCAGCTTCAGCTTGTCGGCGGCGATCTCCAGGCTGCGCGCGCTGATGTCCACGCCCACCAGTTCGCGGAACTGCCCCACCTGCAGCAGGCGGCGCAGCAACTTGCCCTCGCCGCAGCCCAGGTCCAGCACCTGCGCGGCGCCGCTGGCCTGCAGCACCTCGGCCACCGCGTCCAGCCGCTCGTCGTGCAGGCGCGGGCGCGGTGGTGCAGCCATCTCCTGCTGTTCGGCCACCCCACCTTCTGCCTCGTCCGCGATGACGAAGTGGGCACGGGCCTGGGTGACCAGACCGCGAAAGCGCAGGTAACGCGCGGTGATCAGGTCGCGCTCCGGATGGGCCTCCAGCCAGCCCTGGCCGTGGCGCAGCAGCTTGTCCACCTCCTCGGCGCCGATGTAATAGTGCTTCTTGCCGTCCAGCACGGGCAGCAGCACGTACAGGTGGCGCAGGGCGTCGTTCAGGCGCGCCGTGCCGCGCAGGGTCAACGCCACATAGGGCCGCTCGCCCCATTCGGGAAAGTCAGGGTCTAGCGCAAGGGGCGTCGCCTCGACCTCGTAGCCCAGCGGGCCAAACAGGCGCGCGGGCAGGTCCGGGCCGCCGCGCGCCGCCACGCACGGCAGCGACAGGGTCAGCGGGATGGCCTGCCCTGCCAGTTCGGGCCGGTCGCGGCTCTGGCCAGTCATGGCGGTGCCGAACGCGTCGCGCAGAGCCACCGCCAGAAAGCTGCCCGAGGCATAGGGGCGGTCATTCACATAGGGTTCCAGGGTGCCCGCCTCGCCGCCCGCTGGGGCGCGTGACAGGGCCACCGGGTCCACCTCGACCAGCAGGGCGGCGGTGGTGCGTTCCGGGGCGGCTTCGGGATAAAAGACCAGCGAACGGCCAAAGGGCAGGGTGCGCTCCAGCACGCGCTCCGGGTGCTTCATCAGCAGAAAGCCCAGGTCGGTGGCAGGCTGGTGGGTGGTGGTGATGGTCAGCAGCATCTCAGTACCTCGAAGTTGATCTCCAGATCAACCGAGCGAAGCGAGGGGCGAAAACAGGACGTTGCGCCGGAAGTGGAGACTGTTCGGTGCTCTCTTTGAACAGGCGCAACGTGAGGCGAGGCGGCCTTAAAGCCTCACGTCAATGGGGTCACTTTCCAGCGCCAGCACGCCCAGCACGCATTCGTGCACCCGGCCCGGGGCGGCGCCCTCGACAAAACGGGTCAGGCCTTCAAGGCCCAGGTGGAATTCGCGCAGGGCCCGGCCCCGCTTGGCGCCCAGCGCCCGGGCCTTGAGGCGGCCCAGGTGTTCGGGCTGCGTGTATTCCGGGCCGTAAATGATGCGCAGGTATTCGCGCCCGCGCACCTTCACGGCCGGCTGCAACGAGCGCGGCTCGGCGGCCCAGAACGGCAGAGGCTTGACCACCATACCTTCCCCGCCCGCTGCGGTCAGGGCTTCCCACCACGCGGTGGCGGCGGCTTCATCGGGGGTGCCCAGTGTGACCAGGCGGTGGGCGGTGCGGCCAAACAGGTCCGGCGCGGCGTCGGCCAGGGCGCCCAGGGTGGTCAGATGCCATAGGTGGTCTTTGCCGTCATGCACCTGCCCTTCCGAGGCCAGCAGGTGAAAGGGCCGAATCTGGACGTCCTGTGGGCCCGCCACGCGACGCACGTAGGCGCGGTAGGCGTCGCGGTAGTGGGTCAGGGCGTCCGCGCGCTGCCCGGTGCGCGCCGGCCAGTCGCCCAGGTCCAGACCCCGGGCCCCGGCACGGTCCAGTGCCTGCACCGCCGCTGCCAGCGCAGCGTTCCCAGCGGCCCCCACCGCCGCGTACTGCCCCTTGATCAGTTCCTCGGCTTTCAGGCTCCAGGGCAGAATCTCGGCGTCCAGCAGCAGCCAGTCGGTGTTCAAGCTCTCCCACAACCCCGCCTGGGTGGCGGCCTGACGGGCACGGGTGAGCACGTCGGCTTCCCAGTCTGGCTTGAAAAAGGGCCGCCCGGTGCGGGTGTAGATGCACCCCAGGCCGTCTGTGCCAAAACGCTGGCCCGCCACCGCCTCGTCCCGGGTGAGCACCAGCAGGGCGCGGCTGCCCATGTGCTTCTCCTCGCAGATCACCTGCGTCGCCCCCTGGCCCCGGAAATAGGCGAACGCCTCGTCGGGATGTTCCAGGTGGTCGGGCCGGGCGCTGGTTTCCACCGGGCTCATGGTGGGGGGCAGGTACACGCACCACTCCGGGGCCACGCCGTAGCGGCTGAAGGTCTCCACCGCCGCCGCCCGTTCGCCTGCGCGCAGCATCACGCCGCCGAAGGTGCGGGTGTCCACGCGACCCGGCTGCAGGAACTCGGCCAGGTCAAAGGTGTCCGCAGGGCCCGTGTCGGCCAGTGGGCGGGCGGGGACCGCGTACTGCGCGTGGGCCGGCACGCTCACCAGTTCCTGTTCCGGGTAACGCAGGGCACTCAGCGCGCCGCCAAAAGCGCAGCCGGTGTCAATGTCAATGGTGCGGTTCACCCAGCGGGGCTGCGCCACGGGCGTATGGCCATAGACCACGTGTGCCGCGCCCCGGTACTCGGCGGCCCAGTCGCGCCGCACCGGCAGGCCCAGGTCGTCGATGCTGCCGTCCACATCGCCGTACAGGGCAAACGAGCGCACCCGTCCACTGCTGCGGCCCTGGTACTTCTCGGGCAGGCCCGCGTGGGCCACCACCACCTTGCCGTCGTCCAGCACGAGGTGACTGACCAGCCCGTCAATAAAGCTCCGCACCTGCGCGCGAAATTCGGGGCCGGCCGCGTCCAGCTGCGCCAGGGTGGCGTCCAGGCCGTGCAGGGCCTTGACCGCCTTGCCGTCCAGGGCGCGCTTCAGTTTCTCGTCGTGGTTGCCGGGGACGCACAGGGCGGCGCCGCTGGCGACCATGTTCATCACCAGCCGCAGCACGCCCGCGCTGTCCGGGCCCCGGTCCACCAGATCGCCCACAAAGACGGCGGTGCGGCCCGGCGGTGGGGTTGCGTGGTCACCGTCCAGCGTATACCCCAGCTTCAGCAGCAGTTCGCGCAGTTCGGCCAGGCAGCCGTGCACGTCGCCAATAAAATCGAAGGGGCCGTGCAGGTGCTTTTTGTTGCTGTACAGCGGCACGCGCCTTACCTGGGCACCCGCCACCTCTTCGGGGCTGCGCAGCACCCACACGTGCCGGAAGCCTTCTTTGCCCATGCCGCGCAGCGTGCGGCGCAGTTCGGTCTGCTGGCGGCCAATCACGGCCGCGTTAAAGGGCCGGTCACCGCGCGCTTCGTGCCGGGCTTCCAGCACGCCCCGGGGCAGGTCCAGCACAATCGCCACCGGCAGCACGTCGTGGGCGCGGGCCAGATCCACGAGGCGGCGGCGGTCATCGGGGCGCACCGAGGTCGCGTCAATGACGGTCAGCAGGCCGCGTTCCAGGCGCCGCGCGGCCACGTAAAAGAGGCTGTCAAAGGCCGCCGCGTTGGCATCCAGCGTGTGTTCGCTGCCACTGACCAGCGCGCGGAAGTGATCGCTGCTCAGGACCTCGTAGGGGCCGAAATGCTGCGCGGCAAAGGTGCTTTTGCCCGATGACGACGCGCCAACCAGCGCGACCAGGGCAAGTTCAGGCAGGGGAATCTGGGTCATGGGGGTCCTTGCGTTCCGGGCGCCCAGCCGGGGCGGCTGGGGCCAAGGCTCCACTGTAGCGGCCCTCTCCTGCCCCTGCCTGCGTCAAATGACGTGGAACCCGGACCGGGTGTCTCAAGGCCAGAAGGACCTCTTCGAACTCCAGGCGATGGCCGGACAACACCGCCATGTCCTGCCTTTTCCGTTCATGCTCGCTCTGCCCGGGGTCGTCTGAGACCCGCCTGAATGCTGCCTCAGTCATCTGGCCTACCGTCCCCTTACGTCCGGGGCGTAAAATAGGGAGTTTCGTTCGGCCCACGCCGCAGCCCTGCTTTCTTCCCTGGAGGTTTCATGCTCAAGGTCAAATCCAGCTTCACGCCCTCGGGTGATCAGCCCACCGCCATTCGCTCGCTGGTGGATGGCCTGGACTCGGGCCTGCGCTTCCAGACGCTGTTGGGTGCGACTGGCACGGGAAAAAGCGTCGCCTGGCACGAGCCCGTGACCGTGCAGGTGGCCGGTCAGGTGCAGCGTCTGCCCATCGGTGAACTCATTGACGGCCTGTTCGGCTCTCCGCTGCAGACCGAGGATTCGCTGGAATTGCCGCCGCCCGACCCCATGCAGGTGCTGGCCTGGGACGCGGGCAGCGGCGAGGTGGCCTGGCGCACGGTGACGGCCCTGTCCCGCCACGGCTCGCCAGAAACGCTGCACCGCCTGACGACCGCCTGTGGCCGCGACGTGACGGTGACGGCCGACCACAGCGTCTGGGTGCTGCGCGGCGGCCAGGTTCACCTGATTCACGGCGACGACGTGCGGCCTGGCGACGCGCTGCCCATTCCCCGGCAGGTGCCTGAACCGCAGGGGACAGTAAACCATCTGGACACCCTGGCCGTGCTGGACGGCACTCCGTTTCATGTGGCGGTGCCCTACACCCCCCAGCAGGATGACGCCTGGCGCACCCTGGTGAGGGCCCACCACGAGCAACCCAGCGGCAAGCTGCACGCCCTTCGGTACGGCAAGCGGGGCGGTGGCCTGAACGTGGCTGCAGCCAGAGCGGCTGTTCGTCAGGGGCTGGCCGTGGCGGAGCACACGCGGGTGTCCGCCCGGTCCGCACATCTGGCAGGTGAGCTACCCCTGACACCTGCGCTGGCCTTGCTGTTTGGGCAGTACGTGGCCGAAGGGCATGCCGCACCCGGCTACGCCCTTTTCTCTGTGCGTGACCCGGATGTGCAGGGCCAGTTGACAGCGGCCCTGGCCGAACTGGAGGCGGGGCATTTCCGCCGTGCAGACGGTGACTTCGTGCTCTCGGGCCGGGTCTGGCGCGAGCTGCTGGCCCGGCTGATGGGCGAACGCTCGGGCGAAAAGCATCTGCCCACGAACTTTGCGGCCTTTCCAAATGCCTTCCTGGCGGCCCTGTTGCGGGCCTACTTCGAGGGCGACGGTGGCGTGGACGGCGGGGCAGTCACCGCCGTGACCAACAGCGCGCGGCTGGCTGGGGAACTGGCCGAGGCCCTGCTGCGCTTTGGGGTGTGGGCCCGGCTGCGCGAGGTCAAGAAGCGCCGCCCGGACGGCACCGTGGGCACCTATCACAAGGTCACGATTTCAGGGGCCGAGAACCTGCACGCTTACGCCACCCAGGTGGGCTTTCTGAGCGCGCGCAAGCAGGAGGCCCTGGCCCGCATCGTGGCCCAGGCCGGCGAGGGCAACACGAATGTGGATCTGGTCCCTGGCGTCGGGCCGCGCCTGCTGGCCGAGCGGGAACGGGCGGGCCTCTCACAGCGAGAGGTGGCACAAGCCGCAGGCTGCACCCGGACGATGGTGTCGGCCATCGAGCGCGGCATTCGCGCCCCCAGCGCGGGCCTGTTTCGCCGTCTGTGCCGGGCCCTTCAGGTTCAGGACACCGCATTCGCGGGGCTGGCCGACGTGCACTGGTCGCCGGTGGAGCAGGTGGAACAGGTGACCCCCCAGACCCCCTACGTGTACGACTTCAGCGTGGACGGCTTTGAAACCTTCCTGACCGGACGCGGCGGGCTGTTCGTTCACAACACCTACTCCGTCGCCAAGGTCATCGAGGAAACCCAGCGCCCCGCCCTCGTCATGGCCCCGAACAAGATTCTGACCGCGCAGCTGGCCTCCGAGTTCCGCGAGTTCTTCCCGGACGCGGCGGTCGAATTTTTCATCTCGTACTACGACTACTACCAGCCCGAAGCCTACGTGCCCGGCAAGGACCTGTTCATCGAGAAAGACGCCAGCGTGAACCAGGAGATCGAGCGCCTGCGCCACTCCACCACGCGCAGCCTGCTGACGCGGCGGGACACCATCGTGGTGGCCAGCGTGTCGTGTATCTACGGCCTGGGCGACCCCAAGGAATACACCGCGCTGAACGCCGTGCTGAAAAAAGGCGGACAGATGCCGCGCGACGAACTGCTGGGCCGCCTGGTAAACATGCAATACGAGCGCAACGACATCGAGATGGCGCCGGGCCGCTTCCGGGCCAAGGGCGAGATGATCGAGGTCTGGCCCGCCTACGACGAGCAGCCCCTGCGCATTGAGCTGTGGGGCGACGACATCGAGCGCATCAGCGTGGTGCACCCGCTGACCGGGGACCGCCTGGCCGATCTGGACGCCACCGTGGTCTACCCGGCCAAGCACTACGTGAGCAGCGCAGGCAACATTGAGCGGGCCATCGTGACCATTCAGCAGGAACTGGACGAGCGGCTGGAATATTTCAAGTCGGTGGGCAAGCTGCTTGAAGCCCAGCGCTTGAAAGAGCGCACCCTCTACGACCTGGAAATGCTCAAAGTCCTGGGCTACTGCTCGGGCATCGAGAACTACTCACGCCACATTGACGGGCGCGCGGCGGGCGCCACGCCGTACACCATGCTGGACTACTTCCCGGACGACTTCGTGACCTTTATCGACGAGTCGCATGTGACGGTGCCGCAGATTGGTGGCATGGCGAACGGCGACCGCGCCCGCAAGCAGACCCTGGTGGACTACGGCTTCCGCCTGCCTTCAGCAATGGACAACCGCCCGCTGAACTTTCAGGAGTTTCTGGACAAGACCGGTCAGACGGTGTTCGTCTCGGCCACGCCGGGCCCCTTTGAGCGCGAGCACAGCGACTCCGTGGCCGACCAGATCATCCGCCCCACCGGCCTGATTGACCCGCCCGTAACCGTGCGCCCCATTCAGGGCCAGATTGAAGACCTGCTGGGCCGGGTACGCGAACGCACGGCGCGCGGCGAGCGCACGCTGGTCACCACCCTCACCAAGCGCATGTCGGAAGACCTCACCGAGTACCTGCTGGAAAAGGGCGTCAAGGCCCGCTACATGCACTCCGACATTGATTCCGTGGAACGTCAGGTGATCATCCGCGACCTGCGGCTGGGCCACTACGACGTGCTGGTGGGCATCAACCTGCTGCGCGAGGGCCTGGACCTGCCGGAAGTCTCACTGGTGGCCATTCTGGACGCCGACAAGCCCGGCTTCCTGCGCAGCGAACGCGCCCTGATTCAAACGATTGGCCGCGCCGCGCGCAACGTGAACGGCGAGGTGATTCTGTACGGCGATACGGTGACGCCCGCGATGGCGTACGCGATGGACGAAACGGCCCGCCGCCGCGAGAAGCAGATGGCCTTTAACGCCGAGCACGGCATCACGCCCACCACGGTGATCAAGGGCGTGCGCGACGTGATTCGCGGCGAGGAGCAGCCCGCCGAAGTCAGCTCGGCCACCGTGGGCGATGACCGCGACAGTCTGGCCGCGCAACTGACCGATCTGGAACTGGACATGTGGCAGGCCAGCGAGGACCTGGACTTCGAGCGCGCCGCCAGTCTGCGCGACCAGATCCGTGCCATTGAGGCCAAGCTGCAGGGCAAAGAGTTCCAGCAGGCCACGGTGCCTGGGCAGAAGGTGAGACGCAAAGGGCGGCGGTAAGGGCCTTGCCCCTCACCCGGCCATCTGGCGGATGCACGCCCGGTGGCCGGGTGGTTCTCTTGGGCCATGTGGCCTCTGCCCCGTCCTTTCCAGTCCACCGATGCCCCTGGGGTGGCCGCCGTGCAGGTGGGCAACTACCAGCACGATTACGCACCTTTCTTCCCGCCTGGATTCTGGGACGGCGTGACGGTTGAGGAACAGACGGGCGACTGGCAGGCGTGGCTGGACGGGCACCCGGGCGATGTCCTGCTCGTGCAGCCTGAAGGCGAGGCCATCGCCGGGTATGTGCTGGCGCGCCTCTCCCCTTTCCACGGTACCGACGCCGAAGTTATGGCCCTACACGTTCGTCCCGTCTCGCGGGGCCGGGGCTGTGGCGCGGCCCTGCTGCGCGCGGCGCTGCTGGCGTTGCAAGCCCGGGGGGCTCAGAGCGTGGGCCTCTCCACGCTGGAAGCCCATACCTCTCGGGGGTGGTACGAGCGGCTGGGTGGGCAACGCGGCAAGACCCTGATCCAGACTTACGGTGACCATGTGGTGCGCGAGGTGGTGTTCATCTGGCCGGAGTTGAACGCCTTGCTGGAACGGCTTGGGCCCGCCGCTCGTTAGCCAAGAAGAGCGGGCGTGGCGAGAACACTTCGCCACGCCCCTTTCCCTCTCGACTTACTTCTTCAGCGTCAGGGTGCAGGTGCCCACTTTCACGCCAGCGCCGCGCATGATCGCCACGGCTTCCTCGGCGCTTTTGGGGTCGGGCAGGTCCTCGTCCAGTTTCTCCAGCTCGGTGCTGATCTCGTCCAGGGAGCCGGCCAGCAGGGCGCCGCCGCCCACCATGCCCTTCAGAAAGCCGAAGCAGGCCAGCATGTCACCGTCATTCATCATGCCGGTCATCACGTCACCGGCGAAGATGGTGCCGTCCTCGGGGTTGTAGGAAAAGGGGCCCACGTCGCCGTCAAAGTCCCAGCCGTCGTCCCAGGTGGGGGCCTTCTTGCTGAGCACAATCTGGCGGTTAACCTTCTGGCCGCTGGCCGTGGTGCCGCTGAGAATCCAGGTCTGCCCGGGTTTGACCGGCGAGTTGGCTGCCAGCGCGCGGGGGGCGCCGAAGGGCGCCACGGTGCGGGGCTGGGCATTTTGCGCGCCACCTGCCAGGGCAGCGGAGGGCAGGAGCAGCAGGGCGGCCACAAGAAAAGAACGTTTCACGCCCGAGAGGCTAACAGGTGACGAAGGTGAGGAACACCGCATGTGCGGCGTGACAGGGTGTTCAGACTCCGGTCCCTAGCCTGCGGGTATGGCAAGACTCCCCTACTACTGCGCCTGTTTCCGGATCAGTCTGCGCAAACGCTGGAGCTTCATCCTGGGCAGCATGCTGTGTGGCGCCGGCGTGCTGGCGGCCTTTCAAACCCCGCTGCTGGCGCTGATCACGGGCACGGCGCTGCTGGGCCTGCTGCATGCCGCCGTCCTGTGCATGCAGTCCTGGCAACGCCACCGCTACGACGGTCGCCCGCTGCGCATGGCTGGGCTCTGGGCCCCGGTCACCGCGCCGACCCACCACGGCGCCCCGACCGATCAACCCTGGCGACTTCCCTGACATTTGCTGTGACAGCCCTGTCAGAACAGGCGGGGGAGCAGCGTCGGCCCTAGACTTCCCCGCCCCATTCCAGGCCGTGTTCCGTCCAGGCGGCCTCAATATGCGTCAGGGCGTCCAGGGGCAGCGGGCCTTCTTCGACCAGGCGCACGTTCCGCTCCAGGTTCTCGATGTTCGCCGTGCCCACGATGGCACTGTGGACCCCCGGTGAGTAAGCCGCGAAGCGCAGCGCAAAGGCGTCCCAGTCCAGCCCGGTGGCTTCGCGGACTGCGTTCAGGTTCAGCACCTGCAGCCGTTCCCAGTAGGTCTCGGCGTAGTCGCCCACCGGGCGCGCTGTGAAGCGCCACGCCGCATTGGCAATGGGCCGCTTGGCGATCACGCCCAGGCCACGTTCGATGGCGGCGGGCAGCAGCTGGCGGCGGCTGAACTGGTCGGCCAGATTCACGCTGGTTTCCACGCTGTCAAAGCGCCCGGAGCTGATGGCCCCGGCCAGCGCCTCGTTCTCGCCGCTGTAGGCTACCACGCGAATCAGGCCCGCCGAGCGCGCGTCGTCCAGCGCCTGCAGCAGATCCTCGTGGCGCAGCACGTCGGCGGGGCAGGAGTGCAGGTGAAAAATATCAATCCAGTCGCTGCGCAGCCGGGTCAGGGCCTGCTCGATGCCCAGGCGGATGGCCTGCGGAGTCCAGTCCTCGGCGCCCTCGGCCCCGTAGCCGCCCTTGGTGCTGAGGATGAAGTCATGGCGGCGGTAGGCGAGGTGGCGGCCAATGCGCTCCTCACTGAGCCCGTAGCCGCGCGCCGTGTCAATCAAGGTGATGCCCCGGTCCACGGCGCGGTTCAGCAGCGTACCTGCCTCGTCCTCGCTGAGGTGCTCTGATCCCACCTGTCCCGCGCCCAGGCCCAGCACGCTGACTTTCAGGCCCGTGTCGCCAAACGCCCGTTGTTCCATAGCGCGCATTGTGCCGCGTGGCCGGGTGAGGATGAAGTCACCTGCCGAGATCAGGGCTTAGGGGCAGGAACCCGGCAGCCGCTGCAGGGCCGGAAGGGTGTAGCGCGCGGCAGAGCGGGCGGAACGAACGCAGAGCACGCCCCCTTTGAGCGCCAGTGCCAGAGGCGGATCGTTGCTGCGACTGCCCGGAATGACCGTCACAGACCGCATGCCTCCCAGGGGATTCCACAGCCGCAGCGTATTAAAGCCGCCCCCCAGCAGAAAACGCCCGTCCGGAGTCCACAGCAGGGTGCGCACGTTGCTGTCTGGCAGGGCACGCGTGGGCTGCCCAGGCCGCGCCAGCATCACCTCGCAGCCGGTAAAGCGCAGGGACTCCCAGCAGAACAGCACAGCCGCCGCCCTGCGGCCTGGGGCATACAGCGTCTGTTTATGCTCCCAGGCGTAAATGTCCGTGTTGGGTGAGGCGCGCACCGTCACCACCGACCCACCGGGAAAAGGCACGTTCAGCTGGGTCAATGCCACTGGAGCGGCGGGCAGGAAGGCCAACATGCTCCAGCCTACCGGCCCGGGGTTCGCCAGCCCTCCACAGAAAGAGGGAGGAGGCCGCAGCCTTCTCCCCCACTCCCCATCCCAGTTCAGGACGACAGCGGCGCCGTTTCCAGCAACTCAGCCCGGCCTGCCTCCTCGGCGCGGAACTGCAGCTCATACAGGTCGCGGTACAGGCCGCCGCGCGACAGCAACTCGGCGTGAGGGCCGTCCTCCACGATGCGCCCGCCGTCCATCACGATGATGCGGTCCGCGTTGCGAATGGTGCTGAGGCGGTGGGCGATCACGAAGGTGGTGCGGCCCTGCATCAGGCGTTCCAGGGCGGCCTGCACCAGCGCCTCGGATTCGTTGTCCAGCGCGCTGGTGGCCTCGTCCAGAATGAGGATTCGGGGGTCTTTCAGCAGCGCGCGGGCAATGGCGACCCGCTGGCGCTGCCCGCCGGACAGCTTGACCCCGCGCTCGCCCACCACCGTCTCGTAGCCATGTTCAAAGCCCATGATGAACTCGTGCGCGTTGGCGGCGCGGGCGGCGGCCTCCACCTCGTCGGGGCGGGCGCCGGGGCGGCCATAGAGGATGTTCTCGCGGATGGTGCCCGAAAACAGCAGCGTCTCCTGCGGCACCAGCCCCACCTGGGCGCGCAGGTCGGCCAGGGCGTAGGTGCGCACGTCCTGCCCGTCCACCTTCAGGGTGCCGTCCGTGACGTCCCAGAAGCGGGGAATCAGGTTCACCAGCGTGGTTTTGCCGGCCCCGCTGGGCCCCACCAGCGCCACCACCTGCCCGGCGGGCACCTCCAGGTTCAGGTCGCGCAGCACCGGGGCGCCCTCGTAGGCAAACTGCACGGCTTCAAAGCTCACGCGGCCCTCGGCGCGCTTCAGGGGGGCGGGGGTGGCCGGCTGGGGCAGGTCGCTGCGTTCGTCCAGCAGCTCGAAGATGCGCCCCGAAGCGCCCAGCGCCTCCTGAAACTGGTTGAAAATGCCGGTCAGCGCCGCCACGGTGCCGCCCACCTGCAGCGCGTAGATCAGGAAGGTGACGAGGTTGCCGGGCGTCATGGCCCCCGCCATCACCTGCCGCCCGCCGTACCACAGCACCAGGGCCAGCGACCCGAAGGTCAGGAAGCTCATGGTGCCGGCCATCAGGGCCTGCAGCTGCGCGCGTTTCAGGGCGGCCAGAAAGCTCAGGTGCACCCCCTGGCCGTAGCGCCCGCGCTCCAGGCCCTCGGCGGTGAAGCTCTGCACCACCCGCACGCCACTGATCGCTTCCTCGGCGCTGGCGTTGGCGCCCGCCACCGCGTCCTGCACCTCGCGGCTGACCCGGCGGATGCGGCGCCCGATCATGAATGCGGTGCCGATCACCAGCGGAATCACCGCCAGGGTGAGCAGGCTCAGGCGCGGGCTGGTGGTCACGAGCAGGATCACGGCCCCGATCAGGCTGACCGTCTGCGCCGCCAGCTGCGCCAGCGCGGAACTGGTCACCCCCTGCACGGTGCCCACATCGGCGGTGAGGCGGCTGGTGAGGTCGCCGGTTTTGTGGTCCCCAAAAAAGCGCGGCGAGAGGGTCAGCAGGTGCGAGAACAGCGCCCGGCGCAGGTCCGCCACCACGCCCGCCCCCACGCGTGCCAGCAGGTACGACTGCGCTGCGCCGAACAGCGCGGACAGGGCAAAGATGCCCAGCAACGCCAGCACGGTGCGGTCCAGCGGCCCGGTGTCGGTGCTGCCCACCTTCAAGAACGAGGCGTCAATCAGCTGCCCGAACAGCGCCGGAAACGCCAGATTCAGGCCACTGGCCACCAGGGTCGCCAGCACCCCCAGCACGAACAGCGCGCGGTAGGGCCGGGCATACGCCAGCAGCCGCCGCAACTGCCGGGGGTCCCCCTTGGGGCGGCGGCCACCGGCACTGGCCGTCACGGTCATGGAACTCGGGCGGGAAAGCATAGGTGCAGGGTACGCCCGGAGGGGGAGGGACGGGTGACTTTGTGGGGATGTGGGGAGTGGGGGGTGGTGAGTGGGAAAAGATTGGGGCGCAGGGGGCAGGGTGCGGGATGCAGGAAAAGAGGGGAGTGGGGTGTGGGAACAGATGGGGGTGGGCGGTGGGCGGGTGCGGGGGTCTGGACGCCCCCTCACCCCTTGCTGCGCAAGGCCCTCTCCCACGAGGGGAGAGGGGAGCAAAGCCCTTCAATCTGTTCAAAAGTAGAACCTTCTGGGCCGCACCAAGCCTTCTTGCCCCTCTCCCGCCCAGGTCCAGACGAAGCCGTCGTGCGCGAAGCGCGCGGGCGTACGACGATGGGCGAAGGAATGCCACGGCGTACGACGCAGAGCGAAGCCAAGCCGCCGCACACCGTCAGTCAACGTTGCCCAGTGCGAACGTTGCTCCCCCCTGCCCCTCCGGGGTAGGGGGGCTGGGGGGGTGGGGCAACGTCCACAGCATCAACAAAAAAGCGCCCCCACCAGCCAGCGGGGAACGCCCAACGCCTTCCAATTACGCCAACGCCGCTTCCGGCGCCACATACGCCAACTCAAACGCCTCCGCCACACCCTGATACGTCAACTTGCCCTGGTGCGTATTCAGCCCCAGCCCCAGCGCCTTGTTCTTGCCCAGCGCCGCCACACCGTGGTCCGCCAGCAGCAGCGCATACGGCAGCGTCTGGTTCGTCAGGGCGAAGGTGCTGGTGCGCGGCACGGCGCCGGGCATGTTCGCCACGCCGTAGTGAATCACGCCGTCCACCGTGTACACCGGGTCGTCGTGGGTGGTGGCGTGGATGGTTTCCACGCAGCCGCCCTGGTCCACCGCCACGTCCACAATGACGCTGCCTTCGGGCATCAGTTTCAGCATGTCGCGCGTGACGAGGTGCGGGGCCTTGGCGCCGGGAATCAGCACGCCGCCAATGAGCAGGTCCGTGTCGGGCAGCAGGGCGCGGATGTTGGCCTCGCTGCTCATCATGGTGGTCAGCTTGCCGAAGAACACGTCGTCCAGGTAGGCAAGCCGGCGCTGCGACACATCCAGAATGGTCACCTTGGCGCCCAGGCCCATCGCCATCTTGGCCGCGTTGGTGCCCACCACGCCGCCGCCGATAATGGTCACCTGGCCGGGCTGCACGCCGGGCACGCCGCCCAGCAGCACGCCGCGCCCACCCACAGGCTTCTGCAGGTGATAGGCGCCGGCCTGCACGCTCAGGCGGCCGGCCACTTCGCTCATGGGGGTCAGGAGGGGCAGGCTGCCGTCGTCCAGCTGCACGGTTTCGTAGGCCACGCCGGTGGTGCCGCTCTGCAGCAGCGCATCGGTGAGGGGCCGGTCAGCGGCGAGGTGCAGGTAGGTAAAGAGCAGCAGGTCCGGGCGCAGGTACTTGTACTCGCTGGCAATGGGCTCCTTGACCTTCACCACCATTTCGGCGGCCCAGGCGTCGTCGGCGCTGCCCAGGGTGGCCCCGGCGTCCACGTATTCCTGGTCGGCAATGCCGCTGCCCACGCCCGCGCCCTGCTGCACCACGACGCTGTGCCCACGGCGCACCAGGGTGGCAACGCCGCCGGGCGTCAGCGCCACACGGTTTTCTTTGACCTTGATTTCTTTCGGGAGTCCGATCTGCATGACCTAACCTCGCTTGGCCCGCGCGGACCTGGGCCCGCCGGCACTGAATATGGCTGAACTTCAACGCAAGATTAACAGGGAAAGCCCTGCGCGCGATTGCCAGCACCGGCCAGAAAGACCCCCATGTCCGCAACAGGGTTGCGCCGTTGTGGCACACTACGCCTTATCATGTCGCAAAGCACGCTGGACGCCATTGACCGGCAGATTCTGAGCATCTTGCAGCGGGACGCCCGCATTCCCAACACCGAACTGGCCGACGAGATCGGCCTGACCCCGGCCCCCACGCTGCGCCGGGTGCGGCGGCTGGAGGAAGAGGGCGTGATTCAGCGTTACGTGGCCCTGCTGGACCCCAAACTGGTGGGCCGCGAACTGATGGTGATCGTGCGCGTCACGCTGGACAAGCAGACGAAGGCAGGCTTCGAACAGTTTGCCAAGAAGATGCAGGAGCGGCCCGAGGTGCTGGAATGCTTCCTGTGCCTGGGGGACATTGACTACCTGCTCAAGGTCTGCGTGCCGGATCTGGACGCCTATCAGCACTTTCTGGTGAACACGTTGGCGGCGATTCCGGGGGTGAGGAATACGGCGAGTACGATTGTGGTGAAGCAGGAGAAGGACACGACGAGTTTGCCGTTGGAGTGAGGGGTGGGCGGAGGTGGGCTGGGCTTGCCGGTTCCCTGTGGCCTGCTGTGGGCGGCAGCCCAGGGTGGCTCTTTGCTCATATTTGCCCCACCCCCCAGCCCCCTACCCCAGAGGGGCAGGGGGAGCAGTCGCTGCGCTCGGCAAACGTTGACTGACGGTGTGGGGCGGCCCGGCTTCGCCCCGCGTTGTACGCCGTGGTCCGCCTCCGCCCATCGTCGTACGCCCGCGCGCTACGCGCACGACGGCTTCGTCTGGACCTGGGCGGTGCTGGGGCAGGCCGCCTTGGTGCGACCTAGAAAGTTCTACTTTTGAACAGATGAAGAGCTTTGCTCCCCTCTCCCCGCGTGGGACTCGCAGAGCTGCGCCGCAGAGAGGGGCTGGGGGTGAGGGGGCCCACAGACCACCCCACCCGCCCACCGCCCACCCCATCTGTTCCCACACCCCACAACCCACGCCCCTCTTTTCCCGCATCCCGCACCCCGCCCCCTGCGCCCCAATCTTTTCCCACTTCCCACTGCCCACTCCCTACACCCTCCTCTCCCCGCTCTCATCTTCCCCGTGGAACACTGGGCCCCATGCGCCCTTCTGCTCTGTCCCTCACCCTGGCCCTCAGTGGGCTGCTGGCGGCCTGTGCGCCGGCCGCCACCCAGTCGCAGCCGGTCAGGCCGGCCCCGGTCAGCACGGCGCCCACGCCGGCACCGGCCCCAGTGCAGAGCTTCACGGTGGTCTCGCCCCTGTCGGCCACGCCGGTGCGCACCTTCAGCGCGCCGCCCACGCAGGTGATTGACCCGGCCAAGCAATACCGCGCCATTCTGAAAACCAGCCGGGGCGACGTGACAGTAGAGTTGCTCCCCAAAGCGTCGCCGGTGGCGGTGAACAACTTCGTGTTCCTGGCCCTGAACCGCTTTTACGACGGCACCCGCTTTCACCGTGTTATTGATGGCTTTATGGCCCAGGGCGGCGATCCCCTCAGCGCCGATGAGGGCAAGAAGACGCAGTGGGGCACTGGCGGGCCTGGGTATCAGTTCCCGGCAGAGGTCAACAATGGCCTGCGCTTTGACCGCGCCGGGGTGCTGGGCATGGCGCGCGCCCAGAGCCTGAATTCGCAGGGCAGCCAGTTTTTCATCACGGTGGCCCCCGCCGACTTCCTGAGTGGCGGCTACACGGTGTTTGGGCGTGTGCTGTCGGGTCAGGACGTGCTGGACCGGCTGACGCGCAACTACAGCAGCACCGGGCCCATTGCTGGGGCCGGGGCGGACCTGCTGCAGAGCGTGCAGATTCTCCAGTCTCCATAAACACGTGCCGGGGACGGCCACAGCTACACTGAACGCCATGCGCGCGCGTTCTGCCCTGCCCCTGCTGGCCGCCGCTGCGGGGGCGTGGTACCTCCGCAGCGTGTTCCGTTTCCGTGATCCGGTGCGCCTGCCGCCCGTCGCCCCCGGTGAGGTGCTGAGCCCAGCCGACGGCGTGGTCTGCGCGGTGCGCCGTGTGGAGGGCGGCCAGATTGCGGGCGAGCCGCCTGTGGACGCTGCCGGCCTGCTGGGCACCCCAGAGGCGCGTGACGGCTGGCTGATCGCGGTGTTTGTGGGGCCGCTGGACGTGCATTACGTGTACCAGCCCTGCAGTGGCCGGGTCACGTTCGCGCAGCACGTGGGCGCGCGGACCAACGTGCCGCTCATCGGTGCCGCCGAGGCGCTGGGCCTGCTGAGCGGCCGCCCGGCGGACCTGCTGACACGGCGCGGGCCGCTGGAAAACGAGCGGCTGGTGGCGGTCACGCACGCGGAGACGGGCCCAGTGACCCTGACCCTGGTGGCGCCGGGCGCGGGGCTGCGCGGCACCTCGTTCACGCGCGAGGGCGACGAGGTGCGCGCCGGGCACAAGGCCGCGTTTCTGGAGGAAGGCGGCGTGGCGCTGCTGCATCTCCCGGCGAACCATGAGCCTGCCGTGCGCGTGGGTGAGCGCGTGCAGGGCGCCCTGAGCGTGGTGGCCCGCCGCACGTCCTAGGCGCGGCGGCCAGGGCGCGGCCCCCCTATTCAGAGCAGGGCCAAGCAGAAGCCAAGCAGAAAGGGGGATCAGGTGACCGGAGAAGCGCGCAGTTCAGAACGGCAGAGCCCGGAACGCATTGGGGAGCGGCTCATGGCCGACCGCAAGGTGCGCGCCGTGGCTCAGGCGGGCAGCTACGGCACCGAGTTTGCCTGGGCCGGCAGCGTGCCCACCTTCGTGACCTTTGAACGCGGCATGGACAGCCCGCAGACTGACCACCGCGCCGGGGTGCTCACCGAACGCTTTCCCTACGAAAAGCTTGAGGCGTGGCGCGACTGGGACCTGGCCCGGCAGGAGGCCCCGCTGGCCCTGCTGGCCACCAGCCGCGTGCTGTACGACCCCACCGGCCACTACAGCCGCATTCAGCGCACCCTGTGGAACCTCAGTGACGCGCAGCGCGCCGCCCACCGCGCCGACCTGCTGGGGGCAGCCCAGGCGGCCCTGGACGAGGCGCGCGCCGCCCACACCGGGCCCGGCCACGGCGTGCAGGAACAGCTGCTGGCCCTGGCCGACGCCCGGCAACTGGCGCTGAATCTGCTGTACCCAGCGCTGCTGACCCACCTGCACCTGTGGCCAGAATTCGAGATTCGCCTGCCCCACGCGTGGCGAGCCTCGGCGGGGCTGCGCTTTCCCAAGGCGGTGTACCGCCTGGAATCGCTGTACTGCTTTGGCGGCGAGGACGAAGCGCGCCGGGTGCTGCTCGCCACGCGCGGCCTGGGCCTGCTGGACCAGGAACGCCGGGCCCGCGCGGCCTTTCAGGCGGGCTACTACGACGGCGCCGTGCGCTACCTGCGCGACGAAACCGCCCGCACCCACCGAGACGACCTGCGCCGCTGGCTGAACCTCACCCCTGCCCGCCGCGAGAAACTGGGCACCCTGCTGGGGGTCACGCGCGCCCCCTTAGGCCCAGCAGCACTGAAGGTCACCCAGGAGTTGCTGGAAGCGGTGCGGGAAGGCGAGTAAACGGAAAGTGGGCAGTGGTGAGTGGGGAAAAGCATCCCTTTCCACTGCCCACTCACCACTTCCTACTTCCGCAACAAAAAAGCGAGCCCTGGGCTCGCTTTTTTGTTGCCTTACGCGTTCGCGCTGCTCTCCTGCTCCAGCACCTTGCCGGTGCGGACCTGCACAGTGCGCTTCTGGGCGGCTTCGCTGCGCGGCACGCGGATGGTCAGGGTGCCGTGCTCGAAATCGGCCTCGACCTTGGTGAGGTCGTACTTGGCAGGCACGCTGAAGGTGCGGGCCAGGGTGCCGTAGGCGCGCTCCACGCGGTGGGCGGTGCGGCCCTCCTTGCGGTCATAGGCGCGGGTGGCCTGCACGGTCAGGGTCTGGTTCTCGGCTTCGATCTGCAGGGCGTCGGGGCGGATGCCGGGCAGGTCCAGCACCAGTTCCAGGCCCTGCTCGTCTTCATGCACGTCCACCGGGGGAGCAAAGCGGGTGGGGGCAGAGTTCACTTGGCCGAAGGCGCGGTCCATGCGCTGGGTCAGTTCTTCAATCTCGCGGAAAGGATCAAATCGCATCATGCACGTACCTCCTTGGGGTGGAAGCGCGCGGCCGGGACAGCCCGGATGGCCCTCGCGCTTAACTGCCCATATGGTAAAACCTGAGTGCTTTGTTGTCAAGTTTAGTGCGCTTCAAGGAGAGTGATGCAGGACGGGCTGGAGGCAGCGGCATGACAGGCCCCCCGGGGCGGTGTACACTTCCCCAGGCTGTGCGGGCCTTGCCCCGGCGCGCCCCTTACAACCTCCACTTTCGTCCTTTCCCAGCAGTCCCGTGAGGCTGCACCCGCCCCGTGAGGCAGGAGAAGGAGCCCCCATGCACCACCACACCCAGAGCCGTCAGCCTGCGCTGAGCGGCGTTTTTTTCATGTCGGCCAGGAAGGGCGCATGACCCCCAAGGCCACGATTCTGACCGCCGACGAGGTCCGGCGCGCCCTGACGCGCATTGCCCACGAGATCATTGAGCGCAACAAGGGCGCGCAGCAGCTGGCGTTGATCGGCGTGCACACGCGCGGCATTCCGCTGGCTGCCCGCCTCGCGCAGAAACTCAGCGAACTGGAAGGCGTGGACGTGCCCACCGGGATGCTGGACATCACCCTGTACCGCGACGATCTGTCGGAAGTGGCGCAGCAGCCGATCATCCGCGAGACGCAGGTGCCCTTTGACCTGCGTGACCGCCGCGTGGTGCTGGTGGACGACGTGCTGTACACCGGCCGCACCGTACGCGCCGCTCTGGACGCCTTGATTGACCTGGGGCGCCCGGCCGGCATTCAGCTGGCGGTGCTGGTGGACCGTGGCCACCGCGAACTGCCCATCCGTGCCGACTACGTGGGCAAGAACCTGCCCACCGCTGCGCACGAGGTCGTGAAGGTGAAGGTCCAGGAAACCGACGGCGTGGACAGCGTGGAGCTGTGGGACATGGAGGCGCTGCGATGAACGCCCCCGTGAGCATGGGCCCGCGCCCCCGCAACCTGCTGGACTTTCAGGACTGGAGCCCCGAGCGCCTGACCGCCATTCTGGACAACGCCGACACCATGCTGCAGGTGCTGGACCGCCCGGTGAAAAAGGTGCCCGCGCTGCAGGGCCTGACCGTCTGCAACGCGTTTTTCGAGAACTCCACCCGCACCCGCACCTCCTTTGAACTGGCCGCCCGGCGCATGAGCGCCGACGTGTTGACCTTCGCGGCGGGGGCCAGCAGCGTGAACAAGGGCGAGAGCCTGCGGGACACCCTGGAAGTGCTGACCTCGTACAAGGTGGACGCGTACATCGTGCGGCACCACGCCTCGGGGGCGGCGCACCTGGTGGCCAAATACAGCGGCAAGCCCGTGATCAACGCGGGCGACGGCCGCCGGGCGCACCCCACCCAGGCTCTGCTGGACGCCTACACCATTCGCCAGGAGTACGGCAGCCTGGAAGGCAAAACGGTGGCGATTCTGGGCGACGTGCGCCACAGCCGCGTGGCCCGCAGCAACGCCGAACTGCTGCCCAAGCTGGGCGCCAAGGTGGTCCTGTGCGGCCCGGCCACCCTGTTGCCTGCGGGGCTGGCTGCACTGCCCGGCGTGACCCTGACCACCGACCCGCGCGAGGCCGTGCGCGGCGCCCACGCGGTGATGGCCCTGCGGCTACAGCGCGAGCGGATGCAGGGCGGTTTCCTGGGCAGCCTGCAGGAATACGCCGACACCTATCAGGTGAACGAGCGCCTGATGGCCGAAGCCGAGAGCGGCGCGATTGTCCTGCACCCTGGCCCCATGAACCGCGACCTGGAAATCAGCGGGGAGGCCGCCGACGGCGCCAGAAGCCGCATCCTGAAACAGGTGGAAAACGGGCAGGCCATCCGCATGAGCGTGCTGTACCACCTGCTGGTGGGCCGGGAATAACGGTGCGGCGCGCGGCTCTGCTGCTGGCGGCCCTGCACAGTGGGGCCGGGGCCTGCAGTCCGGTGCCCCCCAGCGCCGCCCTGACCCAGGCGCAGGCGGCACTGGACGCCGCCCGGTTGGACAGCGCCGCGTGTGCGGGGCAGCCCAGCGCGGCCTGCACTGCCTACCGGCTGGCCCCGGCACAGGTGGCCGAACTGCGCCTGACGGTGGCCCGCGAAGCCAGCACGTTGTTTCCGGGGGCGCCGCTCCCGGCAGACAGTCTGCGCCAACAGGGCGGGGTGTGGCACCTCACCGAATCGGTGCGCTACGGCCAGGACGCGCAGATTCGTGCGGTGCCGGGCGGCAGCGTGGCGATCACCACCGACCGGCAAACCGCTTACGAGCGGGTGACCGAACGCCTGAACCGCGCTTCGCGCTGGTCGGCCCTGTGGTGGACCTGCGGGCTGGCGGGGCTGGGCGGCCTGGGCCTGGAGGTGCGTGACTGCCGCTGGACCCCGGCCCCGGCCGCAGACCCCTGGCCACGCACCTTCGACTTCACGGTGGTGCAGGCCGACGCCAGCCTGCCCCCGGGCCGCTATTCGTGGTATGCCCCAGATGGCGGCACCTGCCACGGCGGCGCGCCGTTCCGCAAAGCGGATTTCCGCTAGGAGAAAGCCCATGCGTCATCTGCTTGCCCTGCTGCTGCTGACCCAAAGTGCGGCGCTGGCCTGTTTGCCCCCCTCCCGGAGCCCCGCCATGATGAGCGCCGAGCGCGCACTGAACGCGCTCCGCACAGGCCAGGCATGCCCGAACGTGGTGGAAGACCCATGCACACGCACCTACCGCGCCGCGCCGCAGGAGGTCGCAAGGCTCTTGGCCCAGCAAGCCAACACGGTGGCCCGCCGCAGCGGCGAGGTGTGGACGGTTGTGCTGGACGAGTACCGGGGGCAGCGGGTTCAGATTCGGGCGGGGGCCGGGGGCACGCAGGTGGTTCAGAGCGACTGGGAGACCGCCTATGAAACGCTGCTCTCCCGCATGGCCACTGCCACAGAGGCGGCGGGTCATGACGGCAAACCTGTGACCTGCACGCAACTGGGCGTGAAGAGTGACCGCGTACTTGCTTTCGAACAGTGCCGCGTGAGCTGGGCAAAGGCGCAGTCTCCACTGCCAGGACAGCCCTTCACGCCCACCATCCACTTCACGCTGAGTCGTGTGTCGGACAGCACCCTGGAGCGGGCGGTGGCGTATACGTATACCCCGCTGACCTGGGGCGGCTACCCCTGCGCGAGCCCACTGGACTATGAGGAGCGCTGAGACTCACTCTGGCCTCGGGCGCCAGGAGGCGACATGACCCGAACACCGCAGCGATCTGTCGTTCTCCCCGACGTGCATGGTTGTCCCCAGTTTCTTGACTGGGCCGAGGCCCTCTTTCCTGGCCGGCATTTCATTCTGCTGGGTGACCTGATTCACCGGGGCCCGGATTCCCGTGCATGTCTCAAACGGGCGCTGGCCTGGGCCACGGCTGGCCGGGCGGTCCTGCTCTGGGGCAACCACGAAGACTGGGTCTGGAAGGAAGGCGCCGCGCTATCAGGGGCCGCCCGTGACGCGTGGTTCAAGCGCGAAGAGGCCGCGCTTCTGCAGCAGTACGAAGCCCACGGAGAGGGGCTGCCGGAGCTGGTGGCTGACATTGAGCGCTTCGCCCAGCTGGCCCGGCCCTATTACGTGGAAGAGGACATGCTCTGCGCCCACGCCGCCCGCCCCAGCTTGGGCCGCAGCGCCGACGAGCTGCTTGACCGTGGGTATCTACTGGACACCCCGGCGCTTGGCCTCCACCCGCTGCCCACGCCCTTTTTTCCAGCCCTCCGCTATTCCGTGCACGGCCATGCCCCCCAGAAAGCCCCGGTCGTTGACCTCGCCAATGGCGTGGTCTACCTGGATCTGGGCACCGTCAGGACGGGCCAGTTCTGTGTCTGGGACGCCGAAACTCAACAGGTTTATCTCTACCCCGATTCAAGCCCTCTTGCTTCTCAGGAGACCCCATGACCATCACCATCACCAATATCAAGCGCGTCGGTTCGGACAAGACGGAATCGGTCACCATCGGGAACGGCGTCATCAAAGGCTGGAACCTTCCAGAAGAAGGCCAGGTGCTTGACGGCCAGGGCGGCACCGTGGCACCGGCGCTCATCGAACCCCACGCCCACCTGCGCGAGCCCGGCCAGACGGAAAAAGAAGACCTGGCCTCCGGGCTGGCGGCAGCGGCGGCCGGCGGTTACGGCACGGTGGTGTCTATGCCCAACACCAGCCCCGTGGTGGATGACCCCGCGACCGTGCGCACCCTGATCGAGAAGGCGGCGGGCCTGGGCCTGGCGCGCCTGAAGCCGGCGGCGGCCCTGACCAAGGGGCAGCAGGGCGAGACCCTGGCCGAGCTGGCCTACTTGAAAGACGCAGGCGCGGCGATGTTCACCGACGATGGGCGCACGAACGAGAACGCCCGGACCCTGCGCCTGGGGCTGGAAACGGCCGGCAGCCTGGGCATGATCGTTTCGGTGCATGCCGAGGACGCCTCCCTGCGCGCCGACGGCGTGATGAACGAGGGCCCCGTGTCAGAGGCGCTGGGGCTGCCCGGCAACCCGGCGGCGGCCGAAGCGGCCCGCGTGGCCCGCGACATTGAGATCGTGGCGGAACTGCACGCCCAGGGCCGCCCGGCCCGGCTGCATATCCAGCACCTCTCTACCGCCCGCGCGCTGGATCTGGTGCGGGGGGCCAAGGCGCGTGGCCTGCCGGTGACCTGCGAGGTCTGCCCGCACCACCTCACCCTGACCGACGAGGCGCTGCGCAGCTTCGACGCCATTTATAAGGTGGCGCCGCCCCTGCGCACCCAGGCGGACGCTGACCATCTGCTGGAGGGCCTGAAAGACGGCAGCGTGGATTGCCTCGCCACCGACCACGCGCCCCACACCCGCGCGGAGAAGGAACGCGACCTGCTGGACGCCCCCAGCGGCATCGCGTACATCGAGCTGGCGTTTCCGCTGATGTACACCCGCTTTGGCGAGGCGCTGGGCCTGGAGAAGCTGGTGGACCTGTTCACGGCGGCCCCCGCGCGCGTGATGGGCTGGCCCGAACCCACCCTGGACGCAGGCGCCCCCGCAGATCTGGTGGTACTGGACCTGGAGACCGAACGCCCCGTCAACCCCGCCGAATTCAAGAGCAAGGCGAAGTTCACCCCCTGGGCCGGTGAAACCCTGAAGGGCTGGCCCCTGCTGACGGTGGTGGACGGCAAGGTGGCCTTCCAGCGGAGCTGAACACAAGCAGACCTGAAGGGGCCCAGGGACGCGTGTTCCCTGGGCCCCCTGTACTCGCTTTCACCGGTCCAGCCGGAACAGGTGCAGGTCGTCGTCGGGCCGCCCCTGAATCAAGGCTGTCAGCAGCCGGGCGGCCTGCACCGAATAGGTGATGCCGTTGCCGCCGTAGCCCAAGGCGAACAGCAACCGCTCCCCGTTCGTTTTGGGGCCAATGTAGGCCAGACCGTCCTGGGTTTCGCCAAAGGTGCCGGCCCAGGCAAAGGCCACCTCGGGCTTCAGGTGGGGCAGCAGCCGTTCCAGGCGGCGCTCCAGTCGGCGCTGCTTGCGCGGCAGGCTGCGCTCGCGGCGGGCGGGGCTGTGGTGGGGGTCATCCTCGCCGCCAACCACCACGCGGCCGTCCTGGGTGGTGCGGGCATACAGGTAGGGGCGGGCGGTTTCCCAGATCAGGCAGCCCCCCGGCCACAGTTCGCCGCCCGCCTGGGCAATGGGCTCGGTGGCCAGGGCATAGGAGTTTTTCAGCTGGGCCAGGCGGCGGCCCAGAAAGGTCTCGGCCTCGTAACCCGTGGCCACCACCACCCAGCTGGCCCGCACGGGCACGCCCCGGTCGGTGTGGGCGGTCCAGGTGCGGCCCCCGTCCAGCCGGGTCACGGCAGTACGGTCGTACACCCGCGCGCCCCGGGCCAGCGCCCGCTGCAGCAGGTGCTGGGTCAGGCGGTAGGGGTCCACCTCGGCGCCGTCGCGGCTGAAGAGCGCGGCGGGCGCCTGAATGCCAAAGCGGGCTTTCAGCTCCCGGGCGTCCAGGTGCTCCACCGCCAGCCCGGCGCGGGTGCGCGCGGCATGTTCCTCACGCAGCATCCGGGCGTCTTTTCTCGTGCTGGCGTAGTAGAGGCTGCCGCGCGCCCGAAAGCCGCAGGCGTCGGGCAGCCCGGCGGTCAGGGCGCGCACCCGGTCAATGGCGTCCCGGCACAGGTGGTAGGCGCGTTCGGCGTCGGCGCGGCCGATCATAGCGCTCAGGTCCACCAGATTGGTGTCGATCTCGTACTGCAGCAGGGCGGTGCTGGCGCTGGTGCTGCCAAAGCCTGCGTCGCGGCGGTCCAGCACCACGGTGTCCAGGCCCGCCTCGCTCAGGGCGTCGGCCAGCAGGGCCCCAGTGATGCCCGCGCCAATCACCAGCACGTCCGCCTGTTCGGGGGCCGCCAGGGGCGGGTAGGTGTACATCAGCCCATTCGTCAGGGGCCAGAAGGCCCGTCCACTGCGCAGGTCCATCGCGGCCATCTTGGCAGCCGCCCGGACGCGGAACTGCACGCATTCCTGCGGTTGAGCTTGCGGGGCTGGGGCCAGGACGCAGCCAGACCGGCAGCGCCCAGGCGCGGTTACCCTGCGAAGCCCGCCGCTTTAGGCCGCCCCAGGCGCGTCGCTGGTTACGCGGTTGCGACCAGCCGATTTGGAGGCGTACAGCAGTTGCTCGGCCTGCACCAGCATGTCGTCGGCCTGGGACCACGCGGTGTCGGTGCACAGGCCAATGCTGACCGTGACCCGCAGGCCGGGCAGGTCGGGGGCGCGCCACGCCGCCACCGTTTCGCGCAGGCGCTCGCACAGCCGCTGTGCACCGGGGGCCGCCGTGCCGGGCAGCAGCAGCACAAAGGCCGCGCCGTCGCGGGCCAGCAGGTCGGCAGCGCGCAGCTGGGCGCGCAGCAGCCCCGCCAGCTCCCGCAGCACCCGGTCCCCGGCCGCGTGCGCGTGCGCGTGGTTGACCCTCCCAAATTCATCCAGGTTCAGGATCGCCACAGCCAGCGGCAGGTGCTCGTCGCGGGCGCGGTCAAACTCGCGGGCCAGTCGCGCTTCAAACAGGCGGCGGCCCAGCAGGCCGGTCAGGGGGTCCAGGTGCGCCGGGCTGGCCCGCCCCTCGCCCAGACCCTCAGCCACGGGGACCTCGGCGCCCGCCACCTGGGCCCCGCGCAGGGCGCCGCTGGCCCGCTCCACCTGTGCCATCAGTTCACGCTGCGCGGCGGCGAGGTGGCGCTGGCGTTCGGTTTCCTGTTCCAGGTGCCGCACAGCCGCTTGGCGCGCGGCAGCCGCCTGCGCCAGCGACACCGTCAGCTGCAGGTGCTGGCGCAGGTGGTGCAGGGCCAGGGCCAGCTCCTGACGGGCTTCATACACGCTGCTGAGGTGGCGGTGCGCCTCGCTGACCACGGCGCCCAGGCCCAGGCGCTCACCCAGTTCCAGGGCGCGCTGCAGGGCGGCGGCCGCTGCCGCCGGGTCGCCCTGGCCCAGCAGGGTTTCACCCCGGCTGAGCTGCACGCTGGCTTCCAGATAGAAGTCGCCCAGTTCGCCCACCAGCGCCAGCGCCTGATCGTAGGCAGCCAGGGCCTCGGCCGGGTGCCCGAAGAGGCGGTGGGCGTGGCCCAGTTCGGCATAGATCTCAAACAGGTTTTCGGGGTCGTGCGACTGCCGGGCGAGGTCGCCGGCCTGCTGCAGGGCGCTCAGGGCGGCCTCGCGCTGCGAGAGGCGGGCGTGCAGGGTGCCCAGGTTGGTCAGCGCCACGATCTCGTTGTACGGGCTGCCATGCTGCCGGGCCAGCCCCAGGGCCTCGGTCTGGTAGGCGTGGGCTTCGTCCAGGCGGCCCAGCATCATCAGGGCGTTGCCCACATTGTTCGTGGCGGCCATGCGCGCCACCACGTTGCCCACCCCGGTTGCCAGCCGCAGCGCGCGCAGGGTGTAGTCCAGGGCGGCTGTATGGTCGTCCAGGCGCAGGTACACCAGCCCGATGTTGTTCAGGCACGAACTGCCAAACCACTCGTTGCCCTGGGCCTCAAAGGTGGTGCGGGCGGTGAAGTGGGCTTCCAGGGCCTGGGGCAGTTCGCCCAGCGCGGCGCGCACAGTGCCCAGGCCCATCCAGCAGCGGGCCAGCCCCAGCGCGTCCCCGGCGGCCTCGTGCAGCGCGGCGGCATCTTCCAGGGTCTGGCGGGCCTGGTGGTACTGGCCCAGGCGGTAGAGGCTGCGGCCCAGTTCCAGCAGGGCCTGGGCGCGGGCGGCCACGTCGCCCAGCTTCTGGGCCAGCGCGGCGGCTTCGCGGGCGCGGCGGGCGGCGTCCTCGGGGTTCTTGTCCCACAGTTCGGCGGCCAGTTCCAGCAGGGGGCGCAGCCGCTCGCGGCCCCGGGCGCGGCGCAGCTGGTCTTCAAGCCGCTCTAACGGTTCGGTCATGGCTGGACCCAGTCTAGAGTGTGGGGTGCTGTACGATGGGCCCTGCTGTGACGCCCGAGGCCGTGGCCCCTTCCGATCAGGCGGTGGACGTGCCGACCCTGGAACGTCCGCTGTACCTCCTGACCTTCTTTACCCCCAAACAGCCGCACTGGACCCTGTCGCACCTCGCGCGGGCCAGCGGGCTGCCCAAGGCCAGCTGCCTGCGGGCCCTGCGGGTGCTGGAAAAGTACGACCTGCTGCAGCGCGACGGGGACCGCTACCGCCTGGGGCGCGGCTTTATTGCCATGAAGGCCCACGTGCAGGTGCACGCGCCGCCGCTGAACGTGGCCCGCCCGCACCTGGAACACCTGCAGGAGCGCACCGGACAGGTGGTGTCCTGGGCTGTGCTGGACGAGATGCAGACCCTGTACGCCGAGGTGCTGGGGGCCCGCGCGCCGCTGCCGCCCGGTGAACGCCGCGCCCTGCCGGGCGACCCGTCCGGGCGCCTGCTGCTGGCCTTTGCTGGCCGGGCGCTGCGCGAGCGGGTGTTTCTGGCGGTGGCCGCCCGCCCCGGCCCCGAGCAGGACGCCCTGAACACTCTGGACAGCGTGTGCCGCCGCGCGTGGTTCTCGGCGCCGCTGCCCCACGACGGCCTGGGGGGCGCGGTGCAGGTGGCCGCGCCCGTGTTCCGCGCCGGGGGGAGCCTGGTGGCCGCGCTGGGCCTCACCTGGGCCGCCGGCCCCCTGACTGGCACCACCGAAACCGCCCTGCGCGCCCTGGCCGACGCCGCGCAGACCATCTCGCGCGAACTGGGCTACACCCGCCCCTGGGCCGCCGATCCCGCGTTTTTCCTGCAGGTCCTACGCCGCGTGGGCGCCCTGGCCGAACCCGGCTGAATTGCGGTGCAGAACGCAGGGGGAAGGCCTGCTTCTGTGCAGGCCTTCCCCCTAGTTTGAGTCGTTGTGCTCAGGCTGGCGCGCCTGAATAACCGTTGCAGGCCTCGTACACGGCGCAGGCGCGAGGGTTGAAAGCTGCCCTTGCGCGCACCAGCAGACCCTGGGGCGAACGAAGTGAGTCTCTGAAAGACACAGTGGCGCCTACGGAATTGAGGAGCCGCTTTTTGGCCCCGGGGTGAAACTGGCAGCCGCTGTGAATTCAACGCGCTTAGCAGCGGCCAGTGCTCTCCCGGAACCAAATCACTGCCCTGACTCTGCGGCCGATGGCCTTCACTCCTCCCAGAGCGGTAGAGCCCCATCCTCTCCCGCTCCAGGCTCTGGGGTCAGCGCTGTTCCACCAGGGTGTACTGGCCGCTGCCCACGTAGGCGTAGACCTCCCAGCGGTAGTAGCCGCTGGCGGCGGTGTAGGTCAGCAGTTCGCTGCTGGTGCTGCCCTCGGCCTTAGCCACATCCACCCAGGCGGCGCCATTCCACTGCTGCAGATACAGGTCAAAGTCGGTGCCAGCGGGGGCGCTCAGGGTGCCTTTCAGCGACCCACCGGCGTACTGGAAGTACCCCGTGTTGCCGGGCTGGTAGCTGCTGGCGCCCTGCGTCACGCTGCCTGTGTAGGTGGTGCCGGGGGTCGGCGTGGGGGTGGTGCCGCCGCTGCCCGTGAACAGCAGCTTGTTGGGGCTGCCGCTGCCCACGTTGGCGATCTTGCCCGCCGTGGACGCGTTCATGAGGGCGCTGGCCACCTGGGCGCTGGTGTAGCCGGGGTTGCTGGCCAGGATCAGCGCGGCGGCGCCAGCCACATGGGGCGTGGCCATGGACGTGCCAGAGATGGTGTTGGTGGCCGTGTCCCCCGTGTACCACGTGCTGGTGATGTTGGTGCCCGGCGCAAACAGTTCCACGCAGCGGCCAAAGTTGGAAAAGGTGCTGCGCACGTCGGCGCTGTCGGTGGAGCCCACGGTAAAGGCCCCGGCGGCGCTGGCTGGGCTGTAGCTGCAGGCGTCACGGTTGTCGTTGCCGGCCGCCACGGCCATGAACAGGCCCCGGTTCGATGCGTTGGTCACCGCGTCGTTGATGGCCTGATCAAAGCCGCCGCCCAGGCTCAGGTTGGCCACCGCCGGGCCCCGCTTGTTGTTCAGCGCCCAGTTGATCCCGCCGATGATCGCGCTGTACGAGCCGCTGCCCTGGCAGTTGAGCACCTTCACGGCTACCAGTTTCACGCCCTTGGCCACGCCCCAGGTGCTGCCGCCCACGGTGCCCGCCACATGGGTGCCGTGCCCGTTGCAGTCGGTGTTGTTGCCGTCCTGCAGGGCGTTGGTGCCCCACACCGCGCGCCCGCCGAACTGCGTGTGGCTGGTGCGAATTCCGGTATCCAGAATGTAGGCGGTGACGTTGCTGGCAGTGGTGGCGTAGGTATAGGCGCTGTTCAGCGGGCGGTCGCGCTGGTCAATGCGGTCCAGGCCCCAGGTCGCGCCCGTCTGGGTGGCCGTGGCATGGGCCAGGGCGTCTTGCTGGATGTACTTCACGCGCGGGTCGGCGCGCAGGGTGGCGACATTCTGGGCGCTCAGCTTGGCCGCAAAGCCGTTCAGCGCCTGGGTGTAGAGGTGCTGCACGGTCAGGCCCTGCGGGTTCAGGCCCAGGGCGCCCGCCAGTCCGCCGCTCTGGGCCGCCAGGGTGCTGGCCGGCGCGCCCTCGCGCAGCACCACGATGTACTGCCCGGCAATGGCTTCGGGGTTGTTTTCGCCCAGCAGTGGGGCCAGCGTGCGGGGTGCGCGGGCGCCCGCGTCGGTGGTGGGTTGCGGCGCGGCAGAGGCGGCGGGCAGGTGCTGACCACAGGCGGCCAGCAGGCCCGCCAGGGTCAGGGCGGCAAGAGCAGAGCGTGCGTACATAGAACATCCTCCTTCTCCCCGGCGCGGTAAGCGCGGCCGGGCAGGGCGACCCACAGCGGGGCAGGTCAACAGACAGTCAGCAGACAGAACAGTTGTAGTTGGTCCGCTGAGTGAACCGCTTAAGATGTCTAGGCAAGATGAATGGGGATAAATCTGTTTGACAACGATCTTTTTGAACCTTCGTCTAAGGACCCTGCCTCATCTCGGGCCACGTATGGGGTTCACCCAACGAACCGGAGGGCCCAGGGCTGAAGGTTGGCCCCTGCCCCTCACTCCCCTCCCCCACAGCGAAGTGGCCTCGCTGCGCTGGGCAGGAGGCCACCTGGGGGTTAGGACTGTGGGTTAGAACCAGCGGCGCTGGGGTTTGCCGCGCAGTTTGCGCTGGGCACGGTCCAGCAGGAAATCCAGAGCGCGGTCGCGCTTGCGGGCCTTGGTGTATTTGGTCTTGCGCTGCGATTTGCGGGCCAGGGCCAGCAGTTCCAGGGCGATGGGCGCCACCGTCAGCAGCAGACCAAGTTTGCCTTTGGAGCGGGTCTTCATACCTGCCAGTACGACAGACGCGGCCAGAAAGTTGCTGAAGGGCTGCTCAACGCTCTTCATCGGTGGGCAGGTGGCTGTAGGCCGCGTGGGTTACGGCCAACTCGTCCAGCACGGCGTGGGCACGCACCAGGTGGCCTCGGCCCGCCAGCAGGTGCGCGGCGTATCGGGGCACCTCGGCGGCCTGCAGATGGGCGGCGGCCACACGCAGATGCGTCGCGGCCCGTTGCAGGTCCTGCGCGGCGTTTAGGGTCTGGGTGGCAGCGTCGCGGTATGACATGGGGCCCACCCTGCCATGTCCGGCATACCGGAATGGTCGCTGGGCGGGCAGAAAATGGCGTGCCCGGCGCGGTAGGCTGGGGCATGACGGCAACCCAGGACAGGGCTGCAGGCCTGCGCGAGCAGCTTGTGGCGTGGCGGCGACACCTGCACATGCACCCCGAGGTCGGCTTTCACGAGCACGAGACCGCCGCGTACATAGAAGCCGAACTGCAGAAGATGCCGGGCCTGACGGTCACGCGGCCCACCGCCACCAGCGTGCTGGCGGTCCTGAAAGGCGGCCAACCCGGGCGCACCGTGCTGCTGCGCGCCGATATTGACGCCCTGCCCATCCATGAGGAAAACCGCTTCGAGTTCGCCTCCACGCGCCCCGGCGTCATGCACGCCTGCGGACACGACGGCCACACGGCCATCCTGCTGGGCGTGGCGAAACTGCTCAGTGAACACCCCGGCACGGTGCCCGGCGAGGTGCGCATGATCTTCCAGCACGCCGAGGAAATCGGGCCCGGCGGCGCCGAGGAGCTGGTCATGGAGACGCCGCTGATGGACGGCGTGGACGTGGTCACCGGGCTGCACCTGAACAGCCAGTTGCCCGCCGGGGTGGTGGCGGTCAAGGCCGGGGCCTTTATGGCAGCGCCCGACACCATTGAACTGACCATTCGCGGCAAGGGCGGCCACGGCGCGCACCCCGAAGAAACCGTGGACCCTATTGCTGTGGGCGCGCAGGTGGTGACCAACCTGCAGCATGTGGTGAGCCGCATGGTGGCCGCCCAGGACGCGCTGGTGGTCAGCGTGACCAAGTTTGTCAGCGGCACCACCCACAACGTGATTCCCGACAGCGCCGAGCTGATGGGCACCGTGCGCACCTTTGACCCCGCCCTGCGCGAGCGCGCGCCCCAGTTGATCGAGCGCGTGGTTGGGGGCATCTGCGCGGCCCACGGCGCCGAGTACGACCTGCGCTACGACTTCGGCTACCGCCCGCTGATCAACACTGACTGGGTGGCCGCGCAGCTGCGCGAGGTGGCCTTGGACGTGGTGGGCGAGGACCGCTTCCGCGAGGCCAAACCCACCATGGGCGGCGAGGACTTCAGCGCCTATCTGGAAAAAGCCCCTGGCGCGTACTTCAACGTGGGCGCGGGCAGCGACGAGGCCGACAGCCGCTGGCCGCACCACCACCCGCGCTTTACCATTGACGAAACCAGCCTGGAGACCGGGGTGCAGATGCTGCACGCCGCCGCCCTGCGCCTGGCCCAGCCACAGAACGAGCCGGCGTAGCACGGGAAGGCCACGGACGCGGGGGCCGGGGCTTCGGCCACCGGTCCGCGTTTGGGCTGACCGGGCAGGGGGCGTTCGGACCTCGCCTCTGTGCCCATCATCCAGGCGACCTCAGCAGCGCGCCGAAGAGGGCCTTTCCTCCCCGGATGGGCTCTCAGCTTTCGTCCGCCCGGCCAAACCGAACTCTGTCCACCCCTCTCCAATCCCCGCGTTTCACTGAGCGGACAGGCCTGCTCTCCCCTGCCGTTCTTCAGGCCGCCGGAACAGCGTGGCGGCCCTCGCTGGGCGTTTCGGAGTCCGGGACCACGCGGCGGAACAGTGCGGTGAGCTGCGGATCAAACTGGCTGCCCGCGCCCTGCAGGATGATGGTCATGGCCTCCTCGTGGCTCATGGCGCCCTTGTAAGGCCGCACGCTGGTCAGGGCGTCGTACACGTCGCACAGGGCAAAGATGCGCGCCAGCAGCGGAATCTGCTCGCCCCCAAGGCGGTCGGGGTAGCCGGCGCCGTCCCAGCGTTCGTGGTGGTGGCGCACCACTTCATGGGCCTGCGGGTGCAGAAAGGGAATGCGCGCCACCAGTTCGGCGCCCAGCGGCGCGTGCTGCTCCATGATCAGGCGCTCTTCCGGGGTCAGGCGGCCGGGCTTGAGCAGGATGGTGTCTGGCACGCTGAGCTTGCCAATATCGTGCAGGGTGGCGCCGTGGCGCAGGGCGAGGCGCTGGTCGTCGGGGAGGTTCAGGGCCTCGCCCATGCGCGCGGCGAGGTCGCGCACGCGCTGGGTGTGGCCCTGGGTTTCCAGGTCGCGGGCTTCCAGGGCCACGCCCAGCATGTTCAGAGCGGCGTCCAGGGTGGCGCGCAGGTCGCTGAGGTGCGCGCTGCGTTCCATCACCCGGGTGCCCACACTGGCCAGCATGGCCGCCAGGGCTTCTTCGGTGGCGTGAAAGGGCCGCCAGGGCGCACGCAGGAGGCACAGCACGCCCAGCGGCTGGCGGTCGTGCGAGAGCATGGGCACCACCATCAGGGCCTGATCGGCGGTGTCGCCTTGGGGGTGCAGGTAGGCGCCGGGGGCTTCTTGCAGCCGCGCGGCGCGGATCACCCGGCCGCTGTCCAGGGCCTGCCACGACAGCCCCTCGCCGCGCGCCAGCCGGGGCGGGGCCGCCCGCTGGGTGCCGGTCTGGGCAGCGGCCACCAGGGCGTCCTGCGCGGGGTCGTAGCGCATCAGCAGCGCCGAACTGGTGCGCAGCAGGTCGTGGGCGGCGCGGGCCAGATGGTCGGCAATCTCCTGCTCGCCCGCACTCAGGTTCAGGTCACCGTGCAGCCGGGCCAGCTGTTCCAGTTCCCGCCAGCGCTCTTGCAGCTGCAGCAGCGCGGCAATCTGCTGGGCAAACACCTGGGCATCCTGAATGGCACCTGCCGAGAACACCCCTTCGGATTCGGTGGATTCCAGGTTCAGGTGGGCCACCACCTCGCCCCCCACCACCACCGGCAGGCACAGGCTGGCCCGCAGCGCCGTGCGCTGGCCCAGGTCGGCAAAGGCCTGCCGGGGCCCCGAGGCCAGTTCGGCGTCGGCCTCGGCCCACACGCGCTCGATTTCAGCGGGGCGCAGCACCCGGGGCACCCCCTGGCGCCACGCGTCCAGGCCCTGCCCGTACCAGCGCAGCTGCGAGGCCTCCGGCAGCGGCGTGCCCACCAGTTCGTGCGCGTAGCCCACAGCGGCGCAGATACGGAACTGCACCCCTTCGCGGATGTTCAGGCTGCCGCAGCCCACCCCGCCGATGGTGGTGACCGCCAGCTGCAGCAGTTCCTGCCAGTCCTGATCCCGCAGGGGGCGGCGCTGCGCCAGCAGTTCCACGGTGGTGCGCTGGGCCTGCCACAGCGAGTAGCGCGGGCGCAGGTCGGGCACCGGGGCGGGCACGGCGCGGCGCGGCAGGTCATCCAGGGTGACCAGGCGGTTGCCGCCATTGGTCTTGGCCACGTACAGCGCTTCGTCGGCCCGGTGCACCAGTTGCGCCGGTTGCTCGCGCAGCAGCCGCGAAGCCAGCCCCGCCGAGAGGGTCAGGCAGGCCCAGGGCGCGGCGCTGCCCGGATCGGCCAGCTGGGCCTGCACGCGCGCCACCACTGCCCGCGCTTCGGGTTCGGGCAGGCTCAGCAGCAGGGCAAAGGCCTCGTGGCCCAGCCGGAAGCTGGCCCCCGGCGCCGCGTCGTGCAGCACCTGCCCGATGTAGCGCAGCGCCCGCTCGCCCGCTTCGGGGCCGTGCGTGTCGGTCAGCTGGCGGAAGTCATCCACGTCCAGCAGCACCAGATGGTCGCCCACCTCCAGGCGGGCCAGGGTTTCATCGAACCGGCGGCGGTTGCCCAGGCCAGTCAGGTCGTCGGTCATGACCTGCTGGCGCAGATCGTTCGCCAGCCGCAGCAGCCGCAGCCGCGCCTGCAACACGCCCAGCACCAGAACCGTGGCCACACTGTGCAGCGCCAGCATGCCGGGGTACACCACCAGCCCCAGCGCACGCGACTCGGGCAGGAACAGCAGCGGCAGCCCCACGCCCAGGTAGGGCAGGGGCAGCTTCCACAGGTCGCGCAGGTTGGCGTGCGCGAGGTCCAGCGTGGGCCGCAGCAGCGACGACGCCCCCAGCACCGTGAGCGTATTGACCAGCGCCACCAGCCCGCCCAGCTGTGATTCCAGCAGCCGCCACACCACCGTGGGCAGCGCCACCAGGGCCCCCGCCCCAAAACCGTAACGCAGCGTGACGAGCGCAATGGGCACGTAGCGCAGGTCAATTTTGTACGGTCCCACCTCCACGGCGTAGTGCAGCAGCACGGCAGCAGTGCCCGCCGAGAGCAGCAGGCGCAGCGCGTGGTCGGGCCAGTGCCGCCTGACCGGCCAGTCGCGGTAGGTCAGGCTCAGCAGGAACGTGCAGGTGAGCAGCAGGCACAGGTTCAATAACACGGCACGTCCTCCCTGCGCACCGTACCGCTTGTCCCCTTACACCAGTCTCACCCTCTGGCGGCGCGACTGTACTTAAAGTGACAATTCTGGTCGTTTGATTCTGGCCCTGGCTGTGGGCAACTGGGGGCGCTGGCGGCGGGCCCGCAGCGCACCAAAACGCCGGGGGCGGCCCCCGGGAAAGCGCGCTGCCCGCCGGCGCTGACAGCGCTGTCACAGCGCAGCTGGCTTTAGCGGCTGCGCAGGGTGCCCTGTACGGCGCTCATAAATTCGGCGCGGGTGCGCGGATCGCTGCGAAAGCGCCCCCGCATGGCGCTGGTGGTGGTGGAGCTGTTCTGCTTTTGCACGCCGCGCATGGCCATGCACAGGTGCACGCCTTCCATGTAGACCGCCACGCCCTTGGGCGACAGCAGGCCCTCCACAGCGTCGGCAATCTGGGTGGTGATGCGCTCCTGCACCTGCAGGCGGCGCGAGTACAGGTCCACGATGCGCGCAAACTTGCTGAGGCCCAGAATCTTGCCGTCCGGGATGTAGGCCACGTGCGCGCGGCCGTAGAAGGGCAGCATGTGGTGCTCGCACATGGAATAGAACTCGATATCCTTGACGATCACCATCTCGCTGCCCTCGGCGGCGAACACGCCCTCGCCCACAGCGTCTTGCAGGGTCTTGTGGTACCCGGCGGTCATGAAGCTCCAGGCCTTGGCCACGCGGTGCGGCGTGCGCGTGAGGCCCTCGCGCGCCGGGTCCTCGCCGATGGCCGCCAGCCAGTCGTGGGTCAGGTCGCGCAGGCCCGGCACCTCCTGCTTCTCATCGGCGGCGCTGATCACGGGTTCAGTGGTCAAAATTCGGTCTCTCCTTCTCACGGCCGCGCGGGGCGGGGTGAATGCGAATGCCGCGAGTGTAGGCCAAGGCCCCTCGCGGCAACTGTCGGGTAGCTTTCAGCGGCCGGCTTAGCGCCAGCTGACCTCGCCGTAGGTCTGTTCGCGGGCCGGACCGCACGAGAAGATGACCACCGGGCAATTCACGGTCTCTTCGATCAGGTCCAGGTACGCCTGGGCCTCCCCCGCCAGGGTGGCGCGGCTGGTGGCGCCCTCGGTGGTGGCCCAGCCGGGCAGGTGCTTGAAGAGAGGCTCGCCGCTCTGGCCGTAGGCCACACACACCGGAATGGTGTCCAGGCCCGCCAGAATGTCCATCTTGTTGATGACCAGCCCGTCCAGGCCATTGACCTCCACGGCGTATTTCAACAGCGGCAGGTCCAGCCAGCCCACGCGGCGGGCGCGCCCGGTGGTGGTGCCGTACTCGTCCCAGGGCTTGGAGCCGTCGCCGCGCAGGCGCAGGATGCCGGCTTCGTCATGGACCTCGGTGACAAAGGGCCCGTGGCCCACGCGGGTGTTAAAGGCCTTGGCCACGCCGTACACCTTGTGAATGGCCTTGTGGTTCACGCCCGCGCCCACCAGAATGCCGCCCACCGTGGGGTGGCTGCTGGTGACAAAGGGGTAGGTGCCGTAGTTCAGGTCCAGCAGCGTGGCCTGGGCGCCTTCAAACAGCACGTTGCGGCCCTCGGCAATGGCGGCGCGCAGCTGGGCGCCCGTGTCGTGAATAAACGGGGCCAGCGCCTCACGGATAGGGGCCAGGGCGTCCAGGGCCACCTGAACGCCCGTCCAGCCCGCGTCCCGGGTGGAGTTGGGCTTGGCTTCCAGCAGTCGCTCAATGCGCTCTACGAGCACGCTGTCGTCCAGCAGGTCGCCAAAGCGGATGCCCACGCGGCGGGCGCGGTCGGCGTAGGCCGGGCCAATGCCGCGCCCGGTGGTGCCCACGAAATCCTTGCGGCCGTCCACGTACTTGTGGTGCGGCAACACGAGGTGCGCCCGGTCACTGATGCGCAGTTCCGGCTGCAGCCCGCCTGAAAGCAGGTTGCCCCGCTCTTCCAGGAACTTGTCGGGGTCAATGACCATGCCGTCGCCCAGCACGCTCACGGTGCCTTCGTGCAGCACGCCGCTGGGCAGCAGGTTCAGCTTGAAGGTCTGCCCCTTTGCGGTCACGGTGTGCCCGGCGTTCGCGCCGCCCTGGTAGCGCACCACGTACTCGGCTTCTGGCGCCAGGAAGTCGGTGATCTTCCCCTTGCCCTCGTCGCCCCATTGGGCGCCCACAATTGCAATTCCAGGCATCTCAGCCCTCCGGCCACGCGCACAGACTTGCTTTTGCTTGCCCGCCGGAGCAGGGCAAAAAAAACACGGCGCGCAGCACCGTACCTCAGTGTAGGGGATGGGGCCGGGCTGAGCGGGCGGGTTGTTTACGTGGGGTGGACACCTTCAGGCGCTTTCGCCCTGCAGGGTCAGCAGGAGGCGCCGCGCGCCGCCGTCATCGCGGTGTTCGCACAGATAGATGCCCTGCCACGTGCCCAGCGCCAGCCGCCCGCCTTGCACCGGCAGCGTCAGGCTGGGGCCCAGCAGGCTGGCCTTGATGTGCGCGGGCATGTCGTCTGGGCCTTCAAGGGTGTGTTCCCACTCGCGCCATCCCTCGGGCACCGTGTGGTTGAAGTACCGCTCGAAGTCGCGCCGCACGTCGGGGCTGGCGTTTTCGTTCAGGGTGAGGCTGGCGCTGGTGTGCTGAATAAACACGTGCAGCAGCCCGGCGCGGGTGCGGGCCAGTTCCGGCACCGCCTGGACCACCTCGCGGGTAATCAGGTGAAAGCCACGCCGCCGGGCCGGCAGGGTCAGGGTGTGCTGGGTCCACATGGGGCCGAGTGTAGGGGTCAGGGGATCGGGGCGTCATCGCGCGCGGCCCGGGTTGAGGTGGCCAAGAGGTTGCAGGGGGTTCCCTCTTCTTCTGGGACGAACGAATAACCGCGCTGGTGGTCAAGGCTGTCCACATTCAGCCGCCCGCAGACCGGGCACTGGTACAGCGCTCGCAGGTAAAGCGATCTGAGGCGGACCATCCCGTCCCAGAGGGCTTTCTGCCCACTTCCAACTGGCTTCAAACGCAACTGCTCCACCAACAACCACAGCTCATCTTCAAACTTCTCCAGGCTCTGATCTGGCAGTAAGTGCGCCTTATGTGGCAAAAAGTCCGTTTGATCGCGGATGACCTCGCCGCAGGGGCAAGCAAATTTCATCTGGGTATTCTCACCCGGCACGCCGCCAGGAGTGGGCCTTTCTGAACGGCTCGACGGCTTGACCACTCCGCCAGCCTTCTCGACGCCCAGCACCATAACTCTCCTGGGTCGGCGGGCAGAACAGCACTCCACCCTCTCTCACCCGCCGCCGCTACCCTGGCCCCCATGCGCCGCCTTCTCATGCCGGTCGTGTTGACTGCGCTCATGACCGCCCCCGCCTGCGCCGTGTCCACCCTGACCCTGCCGGTGACGGTGCCCCTGAGCAGCGTGCAGGAAGCCGCCAACGCCCGCGTGCCGCAGGAATTTGCGCGGGTGGACGAAACGCGCAGCTTTCTGGGGGGCCTGCTGAGCGTGCAGCTGCAGGGCACCGTGACGCGCACTGGCCACGTTCGCATCAGCCCGGCGGCAGACGGCTCGGGGCTGGTGGTGCAGGTGCCCATCCGCGCGGCGTTCCGGGCCATTCCGGCCGGCAGCGGCACCCTGGCGCGGGACTTTGGCGGCGAGGCGACCATTCGCCTGACCGTCACGCCGTACGTGACGCCCGAGTGGGAGGCCGGGGTGCGCGTGAAAGGCGACTATGCCTGGACCGACCCCCTCAGCGTGGACCTCACCCAGGGCGTGCGGATCAGCGTGCAGTCACTGGTGGACCCCCAGGTGCGCGCGCAGCTGGACCGGGTGGCGGCGCAGATAGAAGCGGCGGTGCGGGACGGCGCTCGCCTGCGCCCCCGCGCCGAGGCCCTGTGGGCGCGCGCGGCCCAGCCCTGGACCCTGCCCACGCCCGAACCCGCCTATGCCCGGGCCCAGCTCCTGAGCCTGCAGGTGACGCCGCCACGCTTTACCCCGGACGCCCTGAAACTGACGCTGGGGGCCAACCTGGACCTGGGGGCCGGCCTGGGCCGCGCCCCGGCCCCGGGCCCAGCGCGCCCCCTGCCGCCGCTGAGCACCGTGCCGCAGCTGAGCCCCGGCCTGGACCTGCAGGTGCCTGTGCGCCTGCCCTACCCGGAACTCTCGCGGTTGGCCACCCAGGCCGCCGCCCAGAAAACGCTGCCCCTGCCGGTGCCCACCTCGCCCACGCTGCGGGTGCTGGGCGTGACGTTCAGCCCGGCGGGCGCGCGCCTGAACGCCGCCGTGCGCGTGCAGATCACTGGGCCGCTGGGCCTGCGGGTGGGGGCCACCGTGGACGTGCAGGGCACCCCGGCCCTGGACCCCGCCGGCCAGACCCTGACCCTGCAGGGCGTGCGGGTCACCACCCGGCGCGAAGGCCTGACTGGCCGTGTGATCGGGTATCTGGCCGACGCCCGCGCCCAGGCCTACCTGCAGGGCGCCGCCCGCTTTGACCTGCGCCCGCCGCTGGACCGGGCCCGCGCCGCGCTGCAGGCCCGGCTGCCCTTCACCGTGGCCCCCGGCGTGACCCTGCAAGGTACGGTGGGGCCCCTGAAGGTGCGTGCGGTGCAGGTGACCCCGGAGGCTCTGCTGGTGACGGGCGAGGCCACTGGCAACTTGAACGCCAGCGTGACCCTGCCGCGCTGACAGCGGCTGGCATGGCGTGAAGTGGGTGCTGCTCTCCCTTCACAGGAACGGAAGACCACTCTCTGTCGCGGTCACTCGCGCCGCTCGCCCCACATGACCCGAAGGGTTTTCAGATCATGTACTTACCGCTTTGAGCCTAGCTCTCCCCTTCCTGCGCGGCCTGCCACGCTTCGTAAGTCAGGCGGTCCAGCACAAAGGTGTCGCGCGTGCGCGCGTAGGTGCCCCGGCCCCCCAGCCGCCCCACAAGGTCCAGCGCGGCGGTGTTCACGTGGTGCCGCGCCGCGTCCTGCACGGCTTCCTGCTGCAGGACCAACCCCAGCACCTCGCCCAGGATGATGCGGGTGCGGCCAATGGTGAGGGTCTGCACCTCGCGGCATTCCAGCGCCGCCGGGGCCGCCGCCACGCGTGGCGTGGGCACCTGCACGCCCGGGCTCAGGGCAATGCCCAGGGCGCCCGGCTCGCTGTGCCTGTGCGGAAAGTCGGTGGCGGTGGCGTTCATCAGCGGCGCGAGGTCGAAGCTGACCAGATTCACCGTGAAGGCGCCGCCCGGGCCAATGTTGCGCGCGGTGTCCTTGGGGGTGCCGTCGGGGCGGTTGCCGGGGGCAAAGGCCACCACCGGCGGGTCCGAACCCATCAGGCCAAAAAAGGAGTAGGGCGCCAGATTCACGTGCCCGTCCTCGCCCAGGGTGCAGACCCAGGCGATGGGCCGGGGCACCACCACCGCCGTGAGCAGCTTGTAGCGGGCCTCGGCGGGCAGGGCAGTCAGGTCAAAGTGCTGAGGGGGCGGGGTGGGCGAGGGCGCAGCGGGCATGGCCCCAGCCTAGCGGGGGGCGCTAGCATGGCCCGCGTGAGTGCCCCCCGTCCACTGTCCTACCGCGAGGCCTATGCCCGGCTGTCGCGGATTGCCGCCGAGCTGGAGGGCGGCGAGGCCGACCTGGACCGCGTTCTTCCCCTGCTGGAAGAGGCGCGCGAAGCCTACGCCGAGTGCCGCGCGCGCATTGAAGCGGTGCGAGCGGTGCTGGCCGGCGACTGGGCCGGCGCCGACGACGATCCCGAGGATGACGCCCTGGACGACGAAGCCGACGAGGATGACGACTGACGGCGGCGGCCAGGTGTAGCCACGGGCCAGATGACGCCCCCTGCAATTTCGTTGGCGGCGCTGTCTCGGCCGAACCCTCACAGCGGTCTTCCGTTCCATTAAAGGGAGGAAAGCAGCCTCTCAACGCCACGCCAACCGCTGTCTGTCGCGGTCATTCGCGCCGCTCGCCATCCATGACCTGCAGAGTTCACCTTTGGGTCATGTGGTGCCCGCTCCCACTTCGCTCGCCCTGGCGCCGCCCTGGGCGATGTTGGGTTGCGCTGTGAGCCCCCGGCCCCGGCGCGTATGCTGACCCCCATGAGTGACGCCGCCCGCCCCGAGCGCGCTGCCCCCGCCCAGGTGCCCCCCGCCCCACGCCCAGCAGCTGAGCCGCCCGCGCCCCACGTGAACCCCAGGGTGTACCGCTTCGTGGTGGACGTGACCTACCTGCCTGTGCTGCTGGGCGGCCGGCACCTGGAGGTTCACGGCCGCGAGCACGTGCCGCCCCCGGGCACCCCGCTGGTGGTGGCGGCCAACCATGTTGGCGCCCTGGACCCCTTTCTGGTGGCCCGCGCGCTGCCGCCGGGGCGCTACCTGCAATTCATGGCGAAAAAGGAGCTGTTCCTGCCGGGCATTGGGCACATCATCCGCGCTGGGGGATCGTTTCCGGTGGACCGCAGCGGCAACGATCTGGTGGCGGTGCGCACCGCCCTGCGGGTGCTGAAGGTGGGCGGCACCGTGGGGATCTTTCCGCAGGGCACGCGCGGCGGCGCCGAGATGCAGGGCGGCGTGGCCCTGATTGCCGCCAAGGGCCGCGCGCCCATTCTGCCGGCCGGCATCAGCCGCCGGGGCAAGGCCTGGGTGATCCGCTTTGGCGAGCCCATCTCGCCGCGCGGCGGCATCAAGGCGGTCACGGCAGAGCTGGCCGAGGTGCTGTCCAGCTTGTCCGGGCCGCTGGGCACGCCACTGCCGGGCGAGCGGTATACTGCCCGCTGACGGCTGCGGGGGGAAATCCGGTGAGAATCCGGTTCTGTCGCGCAACGGTAAGCCCCGCCAGACGTGGGGACAAGACCGAACACCTCCGCCGTTCATGCCCCGCCCTGCGGGGCGTGTGGCCTGACCTCTCGCGGAAAGGGGGCACGGCCGTGAGAGTTGGCGGCCCCCCCGTGGGCCCCCGCACGCGGCCCCTGCTTTGACCCCTGACCGCCCCCCGACTGGGGCGGCGTTTTTGTGGCGCCGAAGTCCGAGGGGTCCAGGCAAGGAGACTGCCCATGAACCGTGCCCTGACCCTGACTGCTGCCCTGTGCGCCGCCCTGTCGGCGGCGGCCAGCGCCACCACCTACCCCCTGACCCTCACCGACGACCTGGGCCGCAAGGTAACCCTGAAGGCCGAGCCAAAGCGCATTGTGAGCATGCTGCCCAGCACCAGCGAAACGCTGTGCGCCCTGGCCGCCTGCGACAAGCTGGTGGGCGTGGACGACTACAGTGACTACCCCGCCTACGTCACCAAGCTGCCCAAGATGGGTGGGCTGTACAACCCCAACGTGGAAGCGATTGTGGCCCGCAAACCCGACCTCGTGCTGGTGAGCAAGTACGGCAAGCTGGCTGAGCCGCTGACCCAGGCGGGCATCACGGTGATCGCTGTGAACCCCGAAACCTACGACGAGGTGTTCAGCAAGACCCTGCTGCTGGGCAAGATCGTCAACCGCGAGGCCCAGGCCAAGGCGCTGGTGACCTCCATGAAGCGCGAGATCGCCAAGGTCGAGATTCTGACGAAGACGGCCGTGAACAAGCCCACCGCCTACTTTGAGATTGACCCCACCCCGTACTCCATCGGCCCGAATTCCTTCATGGGCACGCTGCTGACCAAAGCCGGCGCGCGCAACATCATTCCGGCGACGATGGGCGATTTTCCCAAGGTGGACCCCGAATTCATCGTGAAGCAGAACCCGCAGCTGATTCTGGGCGTGGACGCAGCGACAGCCGGCGCCCGCCCCGGCTGGAACACCATCACGGCCCTGAAAACCGGCAAGGTGATCAACGTGCCCAAAGAGCTGAACACCATCCTGGGCCGCCCCGGCCCCCGTCTGCCCCAGGCCCTGCGCGGGCTGGCCAAGCTCGTTCACCCTGAACTCTTCAAGTAAGGCTGTGTCCAGCGCCGCCCCGCCCCGCCCACCCCGTTCGGCCCTGCCGCTGCAGCTGGCGGGGCTGGCCCTGCTGCTGCTGTTGGCCGTGGTGCTGGGCACAGGGCTGGGCAGCGTCATGGTGCCGCCGGGCGAGGTGCTGGGCGCGCTGTGGCGTGGTCTGAGCGGGCAAGAACTGGTCGGCAACGACGTGATCGTGTGGCAGATCCGGCTGCCGCGCGTGGTGATGGGTGTCCTGGTGGGCGCCAGCCTGGGGGTGTGCGGCGGCGCTTTTCAGGGCGTGTTCCGCAACCCCCTGGCCGACCCCTATCTGCTGGGCGTGGCCAGCGGCGGCGCGCTGGGGGCCACTGCCGTGATTGTGGGCGGCGGCCCGCGTCCCCTGATTCCGGCGGCGGCGCTGCTGGGGGCGCTGGGCGCGGTCACGACCACGCTGATGCTGGCGCGCGAGGGCCGCCGCCTGCCGCCCACCCGGCTGGTGCTGGCCGGCGTGGTGGTGGGCAGCGTGCTCAGCGCCATTTCCACGGCGCTGCTGCTGCGCGGCGAGGACCGCGCGCGTGAGGTGCTGGCCTACACCCTGGGCGACCTGGGCTTCAGCGGCTGGCGTGAGGTGGGGGCGGTGGTGCCCTACGTGGGCCTGGGGGCCGGGGCGCTGCTGCTGCTGGCCCGCGCCCTGGACACCCTGCAGCTGGGCGAGCTGACCGCCCGCAGCCTGGGGGTGCCGGTGGAGCGGCTGCGGCTGCTGGTGATCGGCGCGGCCAGCCTCGCCACGGCGGGGGCGGTGGCCTACGTGGGCATCATCGGCTTCGTGGGGCTGCTGGTGCCGCATGTGGTGCGGCTGGCCTTTGGGGCCGGGCACCGCACGCTGCTGCCGCTCTCGGCGCTGCTGGGCGGGACGCTGGTGGTGCTGGCCGACCTACTGGCGCGCACCACGCCGCTGTCGCAGGTGGGCATTGTCACCACGTTGCTCGGCGGGCCCTTTTTCCTATGGCTACTGAGGCGCACCCGTGACTGAGATGCCCCCCGCTCCCGCGCCGGGCCTGGAAGCGCTGGACGTGCACGTGCAGGCGGGCAGTTTTCCGGCGGTGCGTGGGGTCAGCGTGCACTTTCCGCCCGGGGCGCTCTCGGCGGTCATTGGGCCCAACGGAGCGGGCAAAAGCACGCTGCTGCGCGCCTGCCTGGGGCTGTCACGCCCGGAACGCGGCGAGGTGCGCCTGCTGGGCCGCCCCCTGGGCCAGTGGAGCCGGGCACAGCGCTCGCGCCTGCTGGCTTACCTGGCTCAGGGCGAAGAACTGCCCCTGGGGACCACCGTGCGCGACATGGTGGCCCTGGGGCGCGGCGCGGGCACGTGGCGTTTTGGCCTGCTGCCCCGCGACCCCTGGGGCCCCGAGGACGAAGCGGCGGTGGAGGGCGCCCTGGCCCGCACCGACACCGCCCGTTTTGCCGCGCGCCGGCTGGGCGAACTGTCGGGCGGCGAGCGGCAGCGGGTGGCGCTGGCCCGCGCGCTGGCCGCACAGCCGCGCTTTTTGCTGCTGGACGAACCCACCAACCACCTGGACCTGGCCTACGCCCTGGAGGTTATGCGCTACCTGCGCTGCGAGGTGGCAGGCGGCCTGGGCGCCGTGGCCGTGCTGCACGACCTGAATCTGGCCGCCCGCGCCGACCATCTGGTGCTGCTGGCCCAGGGGCGGGTGCTGGCCAGCGGCCCGCCGGGCGCGGTGCTGACCCCCGAACACCTGCACGCGGCCTACGGCGTATGGACCCGGGTCGTGCGTGACCAGGAGCGCCTGATTGTGATTCCCGAGGATGGCCTGTAAATGACCCCCAAGTTTTTTTCCACCCGTGCCCACCTGCTGGTCTGCCAGGGGCAAAGCTGCCAGGGACGCGGCTCGGCGCTGCTGTACCGGGCCCTGTGGAACCACCTGGAACGCGACGCCTTGGCCTACTACAAGAAGGGCGGCAGCCTGCGCCTGACGGAAAGCGGCTGCCTGGGCGCCTGCTCGTACGGCCCTACCCTGTGCGTGTACCGCGCGCAGTCCGGCGGGGGCGGCGCCCTGGAACAGGCGTGGTACGCGGCGGTGGATTTTCCGCTGGCCCGCCGCATCGCCCAGGCCGCCCATGACGAAGCCCCACTGCCCGCCGAGCACCGCTACGGCCCGGAGTAGGGGGCGGCAAACACCCGCGCTGGAGGGGTCACCTCTTACAGCGCGGGTGTTTGCTTGGCCTGATACGGAAGGCAGGTGAGCGGAGGTCGAGGGGGAGCGGACGCGCAGCGCTACACCGCAGCCTCGCAGAGGTCCACAGAAGAGCGGAGACGAGAACAGACGGGGCGCCGGCGCTGGAACAGCGTCCCTTCGCTCTTCCCACTCTGCTTGGGCATCAGGGTCGTCCCGGGTCAGTAGGCCCGGCAGGCGTTCACCCAGGGGGCCGCGCCCGGCGTGCCGCTGCGGCTCAGGGTCAGCTCGGTGAACGGGCGGTTGCCGCTGTCCACCCCGCGCGCCCACTGCAGCTTCAGAGGGCCGAAGGTGGCGGCCACCCGGCGCGCGCCGGCCGCGTTCTGCTGCCCCAGCCACGCGGCGATGGCGGCGCGGCGGGCCGGCAACAGGTTGAAACACTGCGTGGCCAGGCGGCCCACCAACCCGGAGACAAAGCCCTGCTCGGCGGCACTGAAGCGGGCACGCGGCGCCAACACCGTGACGCCGCTCACCCGGCCCGGCGCCGTGCTGTCAATCTGCCCGTCCAGGCTCACGCCCAGCTTCAGAGGCGCTGCCCCAGGAATCTGCCGGGTCACCTCCATGCTAACCGGGTCCAGGCTGGCCACCGTGGTGGCGCGCGTGCCGTCGGCCAGGACCGTTGCTATATCCACTGTGGCGGCGCCCGCACCCGTGCCCAGCAGGCTCAGGGCCAGCAGGGCCCCGCCCAGCCCTTGCCAGGGCCGCCTACCCACGCACCACTTCCAGAATCTTCTGCCCGTACTTGCGCAGCCGCTCCGGGCCCATGCCGCGCACCGCTTTCAGGTCCGCTTCGGTGTAGGGCACGCGGCGGGCGATTTCGGCCAGGGTGGCGTTGCTGGCAATGATGAAGCGGCTGATCTCCTGACGCTTGGCTTCGGCGTTGCGCCACTCGCGCAGGCGGGCGTACACAGCGGCCTGCTCGTCCGTCAGGCCGGCCGCCGGGTCTTCCTTGCCGCCGGGCAGGTCAGGCGGCAGGATCACGGGGGCAGGTTCGGCCACCGGGGCGGCCTGGGGCGCCGGCTGCGGCTCGGCGGCGGTATCAGCGGGCTGGGCAGCCTCGGTCTCGGTGGTCGTGCCTGCGGTTTCGTCCTGGCCCTCGCCCGGCGCCTCTTCTTGGGCCCACTGGTCGCCCTCGGGACTCAGGTGATGCACGTCGGGCAGGCCAGCCGGCTGCTCTGGAGCGTCGGGGCCGCCACTCACCGGAATGGGCAGCGGCGCGGGGGGCAGGGCGGGCGAGTCGCTGAACACGATTTCCGGCTCCCAGATCTCCTCGGCGGGCCCGTCGGGCAGCGGGGCCAGGGTGAGGTTGGGCACCGGGGCGTCAAAGGTCACGCGCTGCGGCGGCTCGCGGTCAGGGCGGTCGGCCCCGGCCCGGTCTGGCAGGGGGCGGTCGGGACGCTCGCCGTCAAAGCGGCCCGGACGCTCACCCCGGCGGACATCGCGGCCCCGGTCGGCCCCGCCCCGGCGCCCCCGGAACTCGCGGCGCTCGGGGCTCTCCCCGCTGCGCTCGGAGGCAGCGCGCCCGGGGTCGCGGTCAGGGGTCCGCTCGTCGCGGCTGGCGGCCGGACCGCCCACGCGCAGCAGGGCCAGGGCGCGGCCCAGGTCTTCCAGGCCCGGGGTCAGCAGCACCCCGCCCGACACGCTGCGCGCCGCGAGCAGCACCCCGCCCAGGGGCGCGGCGGTGTCGGCCACGGCGTCCGGGGCCAGCAGCAGGGCGGTGGGGCCGGCCGTCTGCACGGCGCCCCCCAGGCGCTCGGCCAGGGCCGAGGCTGTGCGCGCCATCCGGGCCAGGCGCAGGGGCAGCGTGGCCACATCGCGCAGGACCAGGGCCACGTTCAGGTCGCTGGGGGGCGCCCCCACGGGGGCCGGGGCCTCGCCTGTACCAAACAGGGCGCACAGAGGCGCGTCGCCATGGCCGCTGAGGGTCACGCTGTCGCGGTAAGTCACGTGGGCCGCGCCGCGCGAGAACCACTCACTGCCCGGGGCCAGGGTGGCGTCCACGATCACTGGCACGCCGGCCCGGCGGGCGCGCTCCAGGTCCTCGGGGGTGGGTTCCAGCAGCCACACGGCCTGCGCGCCGCGCCAATCAGCATCCAGAGAAGCGGCGGCCAGCCCGGCCCCAGCCAGGGCGTCCCGGTCCAGGCGGATACGGGGGTCCACGCGCAGGGTGCCCCGGCCCAGGGCGGCGGCCAGTTGCGCGGCCAGCGCGCGCGGGCCTTCCAGCAGCACGCCCCAGCCGGCCCCTTCCAGGTCGGCCAGCGCCCCCGCAAGGCGGGCGTGGGGGTCGCCGCGTTCGGCGTGCAGGCGCACAAGGCGGGCGTCGGGACGCTCGGGAGAAGGGCGATCAGTCATGGCGTCTATTGTGCCGCACCTGGGGCCACGCGCGCCGCGCGGCAAGTGCGGTCACCCGCCCCGGCCCGGGCGCGTAGGGTGAAGGCATGCGCGCCTTGCTCCTCTCTGCCCTGCTGCTTGCCACCCCCGCCGCTGCCCAGAGCGCGGCTCCGGCTGTTCCTGCCCCAGCCACTCCCGCTGCCGCCCCCACGCTGCTGATCACCGCCCCAGTGGGCACCACAGTGGAGCAGCGCCTGACGACCAGCACCCGTATGACGCTCAAGGAGAGCAAGGTTGAAGCCCTGCCCAACCAGCGCCTGAGTGCACAGGAGATTGAACAGATACGGCAGACCTTCTCGAAGGCGCTGTCTGGCCGGAATACCCAGGAGACCGGCAAACTCTTTACGCGTGTGACCAGCCGCACTGCTGACGGACGCGTGGGGCTCCTGCAGACCTTTATTCAGAACGTCCCGGGGCAGAAGGAGCCCATTAGCTTCCGCATCACGCAGACCCTGACCCCGGACGGCCAGAGCGAAGGGCTCAAGTTCACCAGCGATGACGCCCTTCTGAACGAGGTCTTTAGCCGTATGAACCTTGAGGACTTGCAGCGCATGGCAGCCCAGAATGGCAGTTCGGTGGCGAGCACTGGTCAGGCCCTGGCCCCCGGGCAGGTCGAGGAAGAGACCGTGGAGATGCCCACACAGGATCTTCTGGCGGCCATGTTTGGACCATTCCTGGGAGAGGAGGCACTGCTCAAGGCCAGCCCCATGAAGATCGTCAGCCGCACCATGTATACCGGACAGAACGCTACCGGATTCCATCAGTTCCAGACTCAGAGCGTGTTCAGTGACTGGCGCTTTGAACTGGGCGAGCCACTGCCCATGAGCGTCGCCCTTCTGAACGCCACCACCAATAGCACACACTCGGTTCGCCCAGATGGCCTGCCCGGCCCCAGCCAGGACACCACGCGCATGACCCTTCAGCTGAGCATGGTGAGTAGTAAAGCGCGCGTCAGCGTCACCTTCGAGCAGGAAAGAACGAGCAGGCTCGAGAACCGCTAAGCCTGACGTTCCTGATCACCAGTTGAGCCTCCGGTCATCTGGCGGCCGAAGCTGACGGGTGCCGCCCACAGGCTGGGCACGCCTGCGCAGCCCCCCAGCCCCCGCCCGCCTTTCTGAGCGCGCGGGGGCCTCTCTTCATCTGCCCGGCCCAACCTGAGAGCTTCCTCTTTGGGGCATGTCCTGCCATCTGCGCACAATGCCCGGCGTTGGCGAAATCTTCCCCCCTCGTCCCCGCCGGGCGGCTTCTTGCTGGGCCGCCGGCCCGCAGGCCTCCTGCGCTGCGGAAAGGAGAGCTTCACGCGCTATGCCTTGCTGAGCACCACCACCATTGCCCTTGTGGCCACCCTCTCCCCGGCCCACGCCGCCACCCTGACGTGGCAGAACCTGCGCCAGGGTGCCACCGGGCGAGACGTGACCACCCTGCAGTATCTGCTGCGCGAAGCCGGGCAGACGGTCGATGTGGACGGCATCTTCGGCAGCGGCACGAACACGGCCGTGCGCAATTTCCAGGCGGCCCGGGGCCTGACCGTGGACGGCATTGTGGGCGGCAACACCTGGGAAGCCCTGATCAAGACCGTGCGCCAGGGCGACAACAACAACGCGGTGCGCGCGCTGCAGGACCAGTTGCGCAACGGCTACGGGTACACCAGTGTGACCGTGGACGGCGCCTTTGGCCCCGCCACGAATACCGCCGTGCGCGACTTTCAGACCAAGCGTGGGCTGAGCGTGGACGGCATCGTGGGCCTGAACACGTGGCAGGAACTGGTGACCGGCGCCAGCACCGCGCCCAGCGGCACCACCGCCAGCCTTGCGGGGCAGATTCTGAGCAGCAGCCGCATCACACTGGGCACCAGCAGTTCCACCACGAACGGCAGCCCCAAGCAGAACATGACCGACGCCGCCGCTGGCCGCCTGGTCACGCGCGGGTGCAACAGCAACGTGAACTGCGGCCTGCAGGTGGCCCTGAAGCGCTCCATGCTGGAAGGCGTGCTGAGCATCGCAAACGCCGGGAACACCTTTTTCATCACCTCGGTGGCGGGTGGCAAGCACTCCACGAATTCGGACCACTACGCCGGGCTGGCGATTGATATTGGCATCTGGAACGGGGTGAGCCTGAGCACGCCGAACAGCGCCCACACCGCCGCGCGCAACGCCTGTATTGCGGCGGGCAGCGACCCCTCGCAGACCTTCAACGCCTACAACGATTCCAGCGGCGGCCACAACAACCACGTCCACTGTGCCTGGAACTAAAGTCCCTTCCCCTTGCCGACCCTCTCCCCTTAGCGGGAGGGGGTCTTGCGCCGCAAGGGGTGAGGGGACAGCGCCGCACAAACGCCCAGCCCCTTACAAACCGCGCCGCACAAACGCGCCATGCTGAAGGGCACGGAGGACCACCTATGGCGCGCGTCACGCGGTACAGCAAATTTGAAGGCGAACTGGATCAGCTGGACTCCAGCGAGCTGATGCAGATGATTCAGGAAGCGCTGCTGGGCCAGGGGATGAACGACCCCTACGACCCCGACCCCAACGCGCGCCCCAGCATGGACGACCTGTTCGACGCGATTCTCGAAGCGCTGGCCGAACGCAACATGATTCCCGAAGAGCAGCTGCTGGAAGCCATGCAGGCCGAGGACATCCGCGAGACGGCCCTGGGCCAGCAGATTGAGCGCTTGATGGACAAGTTGCAGCAGGACGGCTTTATCCGCAAGGAGTTTGAAGACGGCGAGGGCGGCGGCCAGGGCGACCCCGGCGAGGCCACCTTTCAGCTGACCGACAAGAGCATTGATTTCCTGGGGTACAAGAGCCTGCGCGACCTGATGGGCGGCCTGGGCCGTTCCAGCGCAGGCGCCCACGACACGCGTGAATACGCCAGCGGCGTGGAAATGACCGGCGAACTGAAGAACTACGAGTTCGGGGACACCATGAACCTGGACACCACCGCCACGCTGGGCAACGTGATTTCCAAGGGCTTTGACAACCTGGAGGAATCCGATCTGGTGATCCGGCAGGCGGAATACAACTCCTCAGCGGCAACCATCGTGCTGCTGGACTGCTCGCACTCCATGATCCTGTACGGCGAGGACCGCTTTACCCCCGCCAAGCAGGTGGCGCTGGCCCTGGCGCACCTGATCCGCACCCAGTACCCCGGCGACACGGTGAAGTTCGTGCTGTTCCACGACAGCGCCGAGGAAGTGCCGGTAGGCAAGCTGGCGCAGGCTCAGATTGGTCCCTACCACACGAACACGGCGGGCGGCCTGCGGCTGGCCCAGCAGCTGCTGAAGCGCGAGAACAAGGACATGAAGCAGATCGTGATGATCACCGACGGCAAGCCCTCGGCCCTCACGCTGCCCGACGGCCGGATTTACAAGAACGCCTACGGCCTGGACCCCTACGTGCTGGGCGCCACCCTGCGCGAGGTCGCCAACTGCCGGCGCAGCGGCATTCAGGTGAACACCTTCATGCTGGCCCGCGACCCGGAACTGGTGGGCTTCGTGCGCCGCGTCAGTGAAATGACGCGGGGCAAGGCGTACTTCACCACGCCGCAGAACATCGGCCAGTACGTGCTGATGGACTTTGTGACGAACAAGACCAAACTGGTGAATTAGGGGATGGTTGATAGGAGAAGGTTGATGGAGAGAGGGTTCCTACATCAACCTTCTCCCATTCACCATCAACTCCCCCCGCCCTACACTCGGCGCATGGAGTTCAAGCTGGAGGACGCGGTGGGGCTGCTGTCACGCACGCCGGGGGTGCTGGGGGCGCTGCTGCGGGACTTGCCGGACGGCTGGGCGGCGCTGGATGAGGGGGAAGGCACCTGGAGCCCAGCTCAGGTGGTCGTGCACCTGATCCACGCCGAGCACACCAACTGGCTGCCACGCGCTCGGGTGCTGCTCTCGGTGGGCGAAGCGCAGGTGTTTCCGCCCTTTGACCGCTTTGGGCATCTGCACACCGGGCAGGGGCGGACTCTGGGCGCCCTGCTGAATGACTTCGCCGCCGTGCGCGCCCAGAGCCTGGGGCAGCTGGCAGCGCTGAACCTGACCGACACTGACCTGCGCCGCACAGGCCAGCACCCAGAGTTTGGCCCCGTGACCCTGGCGCAGCTGCTCGCCACCTGGGCGGCTCACGATCTGGACCACCTCGCGCAGATCACGCGGACGCTGGCGGGCGGCTACCGGGAGGCGGTGGGCCCGTGGCAAGCGTACCTGCGGGTGCTGCGCGGGTAAGGAACGGGGCGGCCCCTCATGCCGTGGCCGCAGGTGCGGTCACAGCGGACGCGGCCCGCAGGTAGCCTGGGGCATGCGCCGCCTGCTGCCGCTTCTGCTGAGCCCCCTGCTGGGCGCCTGTGGTCTGGTTCCTCTGCCTGAAGTGCAGGCCCAGGATTTCTACTTCGTGAACACGGTGCCCAACCTGCAACCGCACGAGGTGGCGTACATGGACACCAACCAGCTGGACCACCTCACGCTGCCCCGCGCCCGTTACCGCCACGTCACGATGGACGCCGTGCTGACCCCCGAAGGCCCCGTGACCGAAGCCCGGGTGCAGATTTTTGCCTCGCCCACGCGGCCAGACTGTCCGAGAGTGGCGCCCCCGGCCAACAATCCCAGCGATCTGAGCGGCGCCCTGCGCTGCAACGGCCCGGCGGGCGGGCAACAACTGGCCGAAGTGACCCTCAAGCGCGGCACCGATACCCCCATCCACCTGGAGGGCGCCGCCCTGGACGAGGCCATTCGGGGCGGCCAGCTGTACATCGGCGTGCGCCTGCTCAGCCGCGAAGACACGCAGGGCGCGGTGGTCTGGGTCCGCCAGATTCGGGTACGGGCCCGGGTGTAGCGCCTGCTGGCTCAAACTCGGCTGGTATCTCTCCAACACGATCAAGCCGGGCAGGCAGGCGGCAAAGCAGCGCGGCAGCGAAAAACCCCTCCGGTTCGGGAGGGGCGTTTTCTGGATGTGCGCAACTCACCCGCATGACCACCTTCAGCGGCTGCGGTCACGCACGTAGTCGTCATGCAGCCGGCGCAGCAATTCGGCGCGGCTGGCCCCGGGGTGCTGGCGGCGCTTGGCGGTGAGGCCGCGCTCTATGGCGCCCCGGTTGCCCAGGGTCATGGACAGCAGCTTGCGCTCCCAGACGGCCTCGGCGCGGCGGGACTGGCCCTGGCCGCGCCGTTCGGGGTGACGCACGCCCCGGGTGGCCAGCAGCAGGGCGAACACCAGCCCGGCCAGCAGCACCAGCAGCAGCGCGGCGTCCATCGTCAGCCCATGCGCACGAACATGGGGGGCTTCACACCCACCATGCGGGCCATCAGCCACACCTGCCCCTTGTGGTGGGCCTCGTGGGCCACGATGGCGTCCAGCAAGGCGGCCACGGGCATTTCACGGCCGCCAAAGGCGGGAATGCGGCGCGACAGATCCTCGTCGCTCATGGCGGTCATGGCACCCGTGGCGGCGGCCATGCTCTGCTGCAGGCGCTCGCGGGCTTCGGCCAGGGACTGGCTGGGGGCCGGCAGGTCGCCGGGGGCCTGGCCCTGAATCATGTTCAGGAGGCGGCTGGCGCTGCCCGACAGGTGATCGGCCTGCCCAATGAAGCTCATGCCGCCGTCCCAGGCCGAGAAGGTGGCCTGGTCCTCGGGCAGCTGGGCGTACAGGTCCAGCAGGGCGGCGCGGTGGCTTTCAAAGTTCCGGGCGTAGATGGCGCTGCGGTTCATGGGCCGCAGGATAGCGGGCCCCGAAAGCCCGGGACTGAAGGCCGCGCTACAGCGGACGGTTTTTCAGGGCGTCGCGGATCTCGGCCAGCAGCTTTTCCTCGTTGCTGGGCTCGGCCACGGCGGGTTTCTCCTGCCGCTTGAAACGCTCGGTGATCTTGTTCATGGGTGTGACCACCAAGAAATAGATCACCAGCGCGGTCAGAACGAAGTTGATGACGGCCGTGATAAAGCTGCCGTAATCCAACACGATGGCGTCCACCCCAGGCGCAGCCGCGCGCAGGGTGATGGCCCCTGCCACCGACCCACCAGTCACCAGCTTGACGATCGGGTCCAAAAATCCTTTGGTGAAGGCCGTGACCACACCACCGAACGCCGCGCCGATCACCACCCCTACCGCCAGATCCACGACATTGCCCCGCAGGAGGAATTTCTGAAAGCCGCTCAGCATGAGCGCAGTGTGGCACGGCGGCGCAAACCGCAGGTGGGCGCCACTGATGCCGGGCGCCCACCGAATGCTTTCAGCTGCTGCAGCTACGCCTGCGCGGTGTCCTTGACCGCGTGGGCGCTCATGCCCCACTGGTGGCCGCTGCTCTGGGCGCCCTGCAGAATCACGCGGGCCAGTTCGCCCAGCGTGGCGCCGCCCGCCCGCACGTCCATCTTCAGTTCGGCGCGCAGTTCCGAGAGGCTCACGTCATCCAGCATCAGCTCGGTGCCGTAGCGCAGGGTGGTGGGCGGCACGATCAGCAGATCGGCCTCGCCCGGCTTCACCGCGTGGCGGAAGCAGCGCCCGGTCAGTAGGCCGGCCACGGTGGTCACCTTGCCGAAGGTCTTGTTCTCCACGGCGCGCACCTCCAGGGTCAGGCCGTCAATGGCCCGCAGTGGCTCCACGGCGCGGTCCAGCGACTCGGCAAAGAGGGTGCCGGTGCCCAGAATCACGCGCGTGGGCTGCGGCAGCGCGGCGGGTAGGTCGGGCAGGGCCTCGGTCAGGAAGTCGCGGATCATGCCCACACCGTTTTCCAGCATGGGAAAGCCCTCGTACTCGTCCTCGGTGGGCAGTGGCTCGCCGGCCAGCAGGTACAGTTCGTCGCTGGGAAAGACGAAGCGGGTGCCGCGCTCGGCCAGGAACTGCCGTCGCCACACGTTCAGCCGCGCCAGGGTGTCCTGCGCTTCTTCGCGGGAGAAGGTACGCACGTCCGGCAGGTTGGTGCGGTGCCCAGTCAGGCCAATGGGCACCACCGCCGCGCTGATCACGTTGGGGCGGCTGGATAGGTACGCCACGGTGTCGTCCAGATGCTCACGATCATTACGCCCCGGCACCAGCACGATCTGGGTGTACAGGTCAATACTCTCCAGGCGCTCGATCATGGAGCGGATCTGCACGGCCTGGGGGTCTTTGACCTTCAGTTTCCACCACTTCATCAGGTCCTGGCGCAGGTCCTGGTTCGCCGTGTGCACCGACACGTACAGCGGCGAGAGGTTCTCGTCCAGAATCCGGTTGATGTCGCCCTCGGTGAGGTTGGTCAGGGTGACAAACGAGCCGTACAGAAAGGACAGGCGGTAATCGTCGTCCATGATGTACAGGCTTTTGCGAAAGCCGCGCGGCATCTGGTGTACGTAGCAGAAATCGCACTTGTTGGCGCACTTTTTAATGCCGTCGAACAGCACTTCTTCGAAGTCCAGGCCCGGGTCTTCCCACTCCACCGTGAAGGTGAAGGTGTCGTCCAGGCTGGGGGGGGCGGGCAGCATCAGGCGGTGGTGGTCCTGCGCGGTGCCGGGCACGCCGGTCATCACGCGCGGGGCCTCCTGGGGTCGGGCGATTTCCAGGGTGGCGGCGCCCTGCGACAGCAGGTGGCGGTAGGCCAGCACGTCGGTCACCGCCTGCCCGTTTACCCGCAGCAGCACGTCGCCGGGGCGCACGCCCGCGCGCTCGGCGGCGCTGCCTTTTTCCACACTTTTAATCGGCGCAGGAAAGAGTTGCTCCTGCATCTGCTGTGCTGCCGTCAAATGTCATCACCCCGCCTTCGGTCGCACGGGGCATGTCTGGTGGGTGTCTCCACGCGGCCCCGCATCAAGCACAGCAGCTTAGCAGGGGCAGGGGCAGCCGGGTGTGAGGCAGGGCGGGATTGCGGGACGGAGGAGGCTGCCAAAGCGTCGAGAAGTCTGGGGGTCGAGAGGTCGAGAAAGGCTGGGGGCCCTCTGAACGGTGGCAGCGGCGGGCGGGCTTCAGGATGTTGAGGCGTCGAGCAGCCTGCACGGCACCGCCAACAAAGACGCCAAGAGGCCGAAGGCGCCCCTTCTCGACGCCTCGACCTCCGGGCAGCGGCGCAGCCGCCTCGACCCTCTTACCCGATCTGCCGCAGCAGATTCACCGTCTCAATCATCGCCAGCACCGCCTCAGCCCCCTTGTTCCCGGCCTTGATGCCGGCGCGGTTCAGGGCCTGCTCCACGGTGTCAGTGGTCAGCACCCCGAACGCCACGGGCACGCCCGTCTCCAGGCTGGTGTTCAGAATGCCGCTGGCCGCGCCGCCCGCCACGAAATCGTAGTGGTCGGTGTCGCCCTTGATCACGGCACCCAGGCACACCACGGCGTCGTATTTGCCGGACTGCGCCAGCTTGCGCGCCACCAGGGGCACCTCGTAGCTGCCGGGGGCCAGAAAGTGATCCAGGTGTTCTGTTTTGCCGCCGTGCTGCACAAAGGCCAGTTCGGCACCTTCGACCAGCCGGTCCACGATCAGGTGGTTCCAGCGGGTGCTGACAATGGCGAATTTCAGATCTGTGGCCAGGAGGGTGGCTTCAATTCGGTTCATGGGGGGCTCCTTTAGAGGGGGAGTGGGGTGTGGGAAGTGGGAAAAGCAAGGAGGGAGTGGGGACGCGCAGCCAGGTGTTCGCCATCTGCCATCAGCCATTTGCCATCTGCTATGAGCCATCAGCCATTTGCCATTCGCCCTCTGCCCCCAAATGGCCCAGCTTGGCCCGCTTGGTCTGCAGATACGCCGCGTTGTGCTCGCCCTCGCCCACATGCAGGGGCACGCGCTCGGTCACGGTCAGACCGAAGCCGCCCAGGGAATGAAGCTTGCGGGGGTTGTTGGTCAGCACGCGCAGCTGTCGGGCGCCCAGCAGGTGCAGCATCTGGGCGCCAATGCCAAAGTCGCGGGCGTCGGCGGGAAAGCCCAGGCGCAGGTTGGCTTCCACGGTGTCGGCGCCGCCGTCTTGCAGCCCATAGGCGCGAATCTTGTTCAGCAGGCCGATGCCCCGGCCTTCCTGGCGCAGGTAGACCAGCACCCCCCGGCCCTCGGCGGCGATGGCGCGCATGGCCGCGTCGCGCTGGGGGCCGCAGTCGCAGCGCAGGGAATGAAAGCCGTCGCCGGTCAGGCATTCGCTGTGCACCCGCACCAGCAGCGGCGCCGGGGTCACCTCGCCCATCACCAGGGCCACATGCTCGGCCCCGCTGAGGGTGTCTTCAAAGCCCACGATGCGGAAGTCGCCGTACTCGGTGGGCAGCTTGGCTTCCGCGACCAGCGCCATAAAGGGATCGTGTTCCAGGCGGTAGGCGATCAGGGCCTCAATGCTCCCCACCTTCAGGCCATGTTTCTCGCCAAACGTCAGCAGGTCTGGCAGGCGGCTCATCTCGCCGTCGTCGCCCATGATCTCGCAGATCACGCCCAGGGGCGCAAAGCCCGCCAGCCGCGCCAGATCGCAGGCCGCTTCGGTGTGCCCCGCGCGGCGCAGCACCCCACCTGGGCGGGCCACCAGGGGAAAGATGTGCCCCGGTCGGCGGAAATCGGCAGGCTGGGCCTGCCCGTCCAGCAGGGCCGCCACCGTGGCCGCGCGGTCGTAGGCGCTGATGCCGGTGGAGTTGCTGACGTGGTCCACACTGACGGTAAAGGCCGTGCCGTTGGGGTCGGTGCTGCTGCCGACCATGGGCGTCAGGTCCAGGGCCTGGGCCCGCTCCGGGGGCAGGGTCACGCAGATCAGGCCGCGCCCCTCGCGCGCCATGAAGTTGATCCAGTGCGGCGTGGCGGTGGCGGCGGGGATCAGCAGGTCACCTTCGTTCTCGCGGCCCTCGTCATCCACCAGAATCACGGGGCGCCCGGCACGCAGCTCGGCCAGCAGCGCGGGGATGGAGGCCAGGGTCATGGCTGCGCCCCGTCAAGGGTCGAAGGGTCGAAGGGTCTAAGGGGGTCTTTCTTTGACTCTTCGACCCTTAGACCCTTAGACCCGCCAAAGGCGAGTAGCCGCTCCACATACTTCGCCAGCTGATCGGCTTCCAGGTTGACCCGGGTGCCGGGCCCCCAGGTGCGCAGTGTGGTGACCTCCAGCGTATGGGGCACCAGCCAGAGGGTGAATTCGTCGGCGCGCAGGTCTGGGCGGCTGCCAGCAGGGCCGCCCACGTCCACCACGGTCAGGCTCACGCCATCGGCAGTGACGCTGCCCTTGGGAACCAGGTAGCGGGCGAGGTGGGGCGGCGCGCGCAGGGTCATGGTGTAGGCGCCGGGCTGGGTCTCGACACTCAGGACCTCGGCCACGCCGTCCACATGCCCGCTGACGATGTGGCCGCCAAAGCGCGCGCCGGCGGTCATGGCCCGCTCCAGATTCACGGACGCGCCGGCCTGCCAGTGCGGCGCCGTTTTCGCCAGCGTCTCGCGGCTGAGGTCCACGGTGAAGCCGGCCTCGTCCCAGCCGGTGACGGTCAGGCAGGTGCCGCTCACGGCGATGCTCTCGCCCAGTTGCAGATCGGGCCACATCCCGGCGGGCTGAATGGTGACCGTGAGGTGGCCGCTGCTGCTTTCGGTGCGGGCAATGCGCCCCACCTGTTCAATGATGCCGGTAAACATGACTTAACCTCGGCGGGACGGCAGGCACAGACCCCCTGCGGTCCCGCAGCACCTCTCCTCGCCGGAGAGGAGAGAGAACTACAGCCGGGGAATCTCGCTCAGCAGACCCGTGACCAGCACGTCCGGGCCCAGCGCTTCAATCGTCACGTCGCGCAGCGGCTGGGCGGCGGCCATGGCCTGTGCCGGGTGGGTCAGGGGCGACAGCCCCGCGCCCAGCAGCTTGGGCGCGATGAACACGCGCACCTCGTCCACCAGCCCGGCCGCAAAAAACGCGCTGAGCAGCGTGGGGCCGCCTTCCAGCAGCAGGCTGGACACGCCCAGCTGGCCCAGCCCGTGCAGCGCACCGGGCAGGTCGGCCGCGCGCAGGACGGTCACGCCCGCTCCTTCGTGAGCGGTGGCCGCTGCGTCCAGCCCGGTCACCAGCACGGCGCCTTCTCGCCAGACCCGCGCCTGAACGTCCGATCTGGCTTGGCGGTCAAAGACCACGGGGCGGGGGTCGCGCCCGTCCGGCACGCCGCGCGTGGTCAGGGCTGGGTTATCGGCCTGCACGGTGCCAGCCCCCACGGCCAGGGCGTCCAGTTCGTTGCGCCACGCCATGGTGCGCTCGCGGGCGGCGGCGCTGCTCACCGCCCCGTTGCCCTCGCCGTGGGCGGCCACCTTGCCGTCCAGGGTCATGGCGTATTTGGCCACCACCCAGGGGCGGCCCCGGGTGATCAGGGCGCGGAACCCCGCCTGCTGGCGCAGGGCTTCGGGTTCCCGCACGCCCACCACCACCTCCAGGCCAGCGGCGCGCAGCCCGGCCACGCCCTGCCCGGCCACCTGCGGGTTGGGGTCCAGGGCGGCCACCACCACGCGGCGCACACCGGCCCGGATCAATGCCTCGGTGCAGGGCGGGGTGCGGCCGTGGTGGCGGCACGGTTCCAGCGTCACATACGCGGTCGCCCCGTGCGCCCGGTCCCCGGCTTCGCGCAGGGCGAACACCTCGGCGTGGGGCTCGCCTGCTTTCGGGTGAAAACCGGCGCCCACCACCTCATCGTCCCGCACCAGCACACAGCCCACCGGGGGGTTGGGGGCGGTGCGGCCCAGGCCCCGGGCAGCCTGCGCCAGCGCCAGGGCCATGCCGTGGTCATCGGACCACACACGTTTCTCCAGCCCAGGGGGCGGAGCATTCACATCAACCATACGTTGTCGCTGCCCGCCGGGGTCGGCAGGGTCAGCGGTCCTCCTTCTCTCATCCGGACTGGATGGCGGACAGAAACAGCGCTCTGGTGGCCTCAGGCTCGGGGACGGCCCCTCGCCTTTCTTGCCGCATGCGGCGCGTCTCTCTTCGCCATGACACCGTCGGCCCCAGACTCACACCGGGTCGGGCCTGCGCGTGTTGCAGTTTGCGCAGGCTTCGCGGGCTGAGGCCCGGGGCTTGTGGGCGCCCGCGCCATCACCGCCGGTAGGGATTCACACCCTGCCCCGAAGGAAGCGGCCCACCCGAACAGCGGGCCAGCGTTGAGGCTAGCACCCCCCCTGGGCCCGCTGTCTGTACGGTGCAGACACATTCCGGCCCGGGTCAATCAGCGGTAAACCAAGACGGCAGCGCCACCTCGGGAATACCCCAGAGGTGGCGCGGAGGATGGGCCGGACCGGGCCCGGCCAGCCCTTTACCGGGGCAGAACGCTCTCCCCCATCAGGTGCTCGTCAATGGCGCGCGCGGCCTGGCGGCCCTCGCGGATGGCCCACACCACCAGGCTCTGGCCCCGGCGCATGTCGCCCGCCGCAAACACGCCGGGCACGCTGGTGGCGTAGCCGCCCGCTTCCTCGGTGCCCGCGTGGGCGTTGCCCCGGGCGTCCTTGTTCACGCCGAAGGCGTCAATGACGCTGCCCACCGGGCTCACGAAGCCCATCGCCAGCAGCACCAGGTCGGCCCGGTACACCTGCTCGCTGCCCTCCACTTCCTGCAGCTGCCCGTCGCGCATTTCCAGGCGCACCGTCTTCACGCCCGTCACCTTGCCGCCCTTGCCGATAAATTCCTTGGTGGCAATGGCGAATTCACGCACCGCGCCTTCTTCATGGCTGGTGCTGGTGCGCAGTTTCAGCGGCCAGTAGGGCCAGACCAGGGGCTTGTTCTCCTGCTCGGGGGGCTGGGGCATTACCTCGAACTGGGTCACGCTGGCGGCGCCGTGGCGGTTGCTGGTGCCCACGCAGTCGCTGCCCGTGTCGCCGCCGCCGATCACGATGACGTGCTTACCGTCGGCGCGCAGTTGCTTTTTCAGCTTGTCGCCCGCCGTGACGCGGTTCTGTTGCGGCAGGAACTCCATCGCAAAGTGCACGCCGTCCAGCTCGCGGCCCGCCACCGGCAGGTCGCGCGGCTGCTCGGCGCCGCCGGCCAGCAGCACGGCGTCGAACTCGGCCTGCAGCCCCTCGGGGGTGACGGTCTGCTTGCTCAGGTTGGTCACGCGGCTGCCTTCGGGCCACGTGCCCACCAGCACGCCGGTGCGGAAGGTCACGCCCTCGGCTTCCATCTGGGCCACGCGGCGGTCAATGTGGTGCTTGTCCAGCTTGAAGTCAGGAATGCCGTAGCGCAGCAGGCCACCCACACGGTCGTTTTTCTCGAACACCGTGACCGCGTGCCCGGCGCGCGCCAGTTGCTGGGCGGCGGCCAGCCCGGCGGGCCCCGAGCCCACCACGGCCACCTTCTTGCCCGTGGGCCGCGTGGGGGGCTGCGGCGCCACCCAGCCTTCCTGCCAGCCGCGCTCAATGATCGCCAGCTCAATGGACTTGATGCCCACGGCGTCGTCACTGATGTTCAGGGTGCAGGCGGCCTCGCAGGGCGCGGGACAGATGCGGCCCGTGAATTCGGGGAAGTTGTTCGTGGAGTGCAGCGTGTCCAGGGCGCTGCGCCAGTCGTCCTGGTACACGAGGTTGTTGAAGTCGGGAATGATGTTGTTGACGGGACAGCCACTGGTGCAGAACGGAATGCCGCAGTCCATGCAGCGCGTGGCCTGCAAGCGGGCCGCGCCCGGCGCCAGCGGCAACAGAAACTCGTGGTAGTGCTTCAGGCGCGCGTCCACGGGGGCGTACTGGTCTTTGACGCGCGGCTGTTCTAGAAATCCGGTGATTTTGCTCATGGGGTCCTCCGTGGGACCAGGGGGTGTGATGTCTGGGCGGGCCCGGGGCGGTCAGGTTTACCCCCTCCCAGCCTCTGCGGCGCAGCTCTGCGAGTCCCCCCTCAAGGGGGAGGAGCACTGCGTCAACCTCTCTCGTCTTCCATCAACCTTCGACCTTCAACCCTTTACTTCGTCAGCGTGCCCTGCCCGGCCACCTTCTGCGCGGGCTGGCCGGTCTGCATGGAGGTGGTGTCGGCGGCCTGCACGGTGCCGGCCTCGGTGCCAGCTTTCGGGGCGCGGGCCTGCAGGGCGCGGGCGTATTCGTGGGGCAGGACCTTCACAAAGCGCTTCAGGGCCGCTTCCCAGTCGTCCAGCAGGTCGGAGGCGCGCGCCGAGCCGGTCCATTTGTGGTGGTCTTCCAGCAGGCGGCGCAGCAGGGCCTCGTCGCTCTGGGCGGCATGCAGGGCGCCGGTCGTCTGGGCCAGTTGCTCCTGCTCGGGCAGGACCGGGTGCAGGCCCACCATGCTGAGGTTGCAGCGCTGGGCGAAGGTGCCGTCGGCGTCGTACACGTAGGCCACGCCGCCGCTCATGCCCGCCGCGAAGTTGCGGCCGGTCTTGCCCAGCACCACCACCGTGCCGCCCGTCATGTACTCGCAGCCGTGGTCCCCGGTGCCTTCCACCACCGCCGAGGCGCCACTGAGGCGCACGCCGAAGCGCTCGCCGGCCACACCCCGGAAAAAGGCCTCGCCGCTGGTGGCGCCGTACAGCACCGTGTTCCCCACGATGATGTTTTCCTCGGCCTTGCCCCGGAACTCGATGCTGGGCCGCACCACCACGCGCCCGCCCGACAGGCCCTTGCCGGTGTAGTCGTTCGCGTCGCCAATCAGGTACAGGGTCAGGCCCGGGGCCAGGAAGGCGCCGAAGGACTGGCCGCCCGTGCCTTCCATCTGCACGAACACCGTGTTGTCGGGGAGGCCCTCGGGGCGCACGCGCACCAGCTGGCCCGAGAGCATGGCCCCCACGCTGCGGTTGACGTTGCGCGCGTCCTGCAGAAAGTGCACCTTCTCGCTGCGTTCAAAGGCGGGGCGGCACTTCTCAATCAGGGTGAGGTCCAGCGCGCCTTCCAGGCCGTGCTCCTGGGCGTGCAGGTGGCGCGTGCCCACCTCTTCAGGCACCTCGGGGCGGTAGAACACGCGGCTGAAGTCCAGGCCCTGCGCCTTCCAGTGCTCAATGCCCTTGCGGGTGTCCAGCAGGTCGCTGCGGCCAATCAGGTCGTCAAAGGTGCGGATGCCCAGGGAGGCCATGAGCTGGCGTACTTCCTCGGCCACGAAGAAGAAGTAGTTGATGACGTGCTCGGGCTTGCCCGTGAACTTGGCGCGCAGCACCGGGTCCTGGGTGGCCACCCCCACGGGGCAGGTGTTCAGGTGACACTTGCGCATCATGATGCAGCCCTGCGCCACCAGCGGCGCGGTGGCAAAGCCGAATTCGTCGGCGCCCAGCAGGGCGGCCACCACCACGTCGCGGCCGGTTTTTAGCTGCCCGTCGGTCTGCACGCGCACGCGGTCGCGCAGGCGGTTTAAGACCAGCGTCTGCTGCGCTTCGGCCAGCCCCAGCTCCCAGGGCGAGCCCGCGTGCTTGATCGAGCTCCAGGGGCTGGCCCCGGTGCCGCCGTCGTGCCCGGCAATCACGATGTGGTCGGCCTTGCACTTGGCCACCCCGGCGGCCACCGTGCCCACGCCAATTTCCGAGACCAGCTTCACCGAGATGTCGGCGCGCGGGTTCACGTTCTTCAGGTCGTGGATCAGCTGCTTGAGGTCTTCAATGGAGTAGATGTCGTGGTGCGGCGGCGGGCTGATCAGGCCCACGCCGGGCACCGAGTGGCGCAGAAAGCCGATGTACTCGCTGACCTTGCCGCCGGGCAGCTGGCCGCCCTCGCCGGGCTTGGCCCCCTGCGCCATCTTGATCTGAATCTGGTCGGCGGACGCGAGGTAGGTGGTGGTCACGCCAAAGCGCCCGGAGGCCACCTGCTTGATCTTGGAGCGCAGGGAGTCCCCGGCTTGCAGCGGGTAATCCACCTCGACGCGGCTTTCACCCAGCAGGGAGGCCAGGGTGTGGCCCTCGCCCAGCGTCTCGCCGCGCATTTCTCGTTCGTAGCGGGCGGGGTCCTCGCCGCCCTCGCCGGTGTTGCTCTTGCCGCCAATGCGGTTCATGGCGACGGCCAGGGTGGTGTGCGCCTCGGTGGAGATAGAGCCCAGACTCATGGCCCCGGTGGCAAAGCGCTTGACGATCTCGCTGGCGCTTTCCACTTCTTCTAACGGCACAGGCGTGACGCCTTCGGTCTTGAACTCGAACAGGCCGCGCAGGGTCATGTGGCGCTTGCTCTGGTCGTTGATCAGGCGGGCGTATTCCTCGTAGGTGCTGACCGAGCCGCTGCGCACCGCGTGTTGCAGCTTCGCCACCGAATCCGGGGTCCACAGGTGGTCCTCGCCGCGCACGCGCCACGCGTACTCGCCGCCGGCATCGAGACTCTGGGCCAGCGTGGGGTCGGGGCTGAAGGCGGCGCGGTGGTTGCGAATCCCTTCCTCGGCCACCTCGAAAATGCCAATGCCCCCCACCTGCGTCGGCGTGCCGTAGAAATACTTGTTCACGAACTCGCTCTTCAGGCCAATCGCCTCGAACAGTTGCGCGCCGCAGTAACTCATGTATGTGCTCACGCCCATCTTGGACATGATCTTGCTCAGGCCCTTGCCAATCGCCTTGATGTAGTTGCGAATGGCCTTGTGCGCGTCCACGCCCGCCAGGCTGGGCATGCCCGGCACGTCGGTGTGCAGGTTGATCAGGGTTTCCAGCGCGAGGTACGGGTGAACCGCTTCCGCGCCGTAGCCGGCCAGCGCGGCAAAGTGGTGCACCTCGCGGGCGTCGCCGGTTTCCACGACCAGGCCGGTTTTCATGCGCAGGCCCGCTTTCACGAGGTGGTGGTGCACGCTGCTCAGCGCCAGCAGCGAGGGAATCGCCACCCGGTCGCGGTCCAGCCGGCGGTCGGTCACGATGATGATGTTGTGGCCGTTTTCAATGGCGTCCACCGCGCGGGCGTTCACGGTGGCCAGCTTGGCCTCTATGCCGCGCGGGCCCCAGTCGGCGGGGTAGGTGATGTCCAGTTCATAGGCCTTGAACTTGCCGCGCGTGTGCTCGGCAATGCTGCGCAGCCGGGCCATGTCGTCAAAGTCCAGAATGGGCTGCTCGACTTCCAGGCGCAGCTGCGGGCTCACGGCGTTCACGTCCAGCGGATTGGGGCGCGGGCCCACAAACGACACCAGGCTCATGACCACGGCCTCGCGGATGGGGTCAATGGGCGGGTTGGTCACCTGGGCGAACAGCTGCTTGAAATAGTTGTACAGCGGCTTGTTCTTGCCCGAGAGCACCGCCAGCGGGCTGTCGTTGCCCATGGAGCCAATGCCTTCCTCGCCGGTCAATGCCATCGGCCCCATCAGGAACTTCAGGTCCTCCTGGGTGTAGCCAAAGGCCTGCTGGCGGTCCAGCAGCGACTCGCGGAACTGGCCCACAGTGCCGGTCTCCTCGGAGTCGTCCAGGCGGAAGCGGGTGTTTTCCACCCACTGCGCGTAGGGCCGCGCCGAGGCGAACTGGGTCTTCAGCTCGTCGTCCTCGATAATCCGGCCCTGTTCCAGGTCAATCAGGAACATCCGGCCCGGTTGCAGGCGCCACTTCTTGACAATCCGGCTCTCGGGAATGGGCAGCACGCCGGATTCGGACGCCAGGATCACGAGGTCATCGCGGGTCTGCACGTAGCGTGCGGGGCGCAGGCCATTGCGGTCCAGGGTCGCGCCCACCTGTCGCCCATCGGTAAAGACCATCGCGGCGGGGCCGTCCCAGGGCTCCATCATGGAGGCGTGGTACTCGTAAAAGGCCCGGCGGCGCGGGTCCAGGCCGCTGCTCTGCTCCCAGGCTTCGGGAATCATCATCATGACCGCGTGGGCCATGGGGTAGCCCGCCAGGGTCAGCAGTTCCAGCGCGTTGTCGAAGGTGGCGGTGTCGCTCTCGCCCTCAAAGGAGATCGGGTAGAGCTTTTTCAGGTCCTCGCCCAGCACCGGGGAAACCATGATGCCCTCGCGGGCGCGCATCCAGTTGAAGTTGCCCTTGACCGTGTTGATCTCGCCGTTGTGCGCCACCATGCGGTAGGGGTGCGCCAGCGGCCATTCCGGGAAGGTGTTGGTGGAAAAGCGCTGGTGCACCAGGGCCAGGGCCGAGGTGACGCGTTCGTCCTGCAGGTCCAGGTAGTACTCGCCTACCTGATCGGCCAGCAGCAGGCCCTTGTAGATGACGGTGCGGCACGACATGGACGGCACGTAATATTCCGCGCCGTGCGTGAAGTTCAGCGCGCGGATGGCGTTGCTGGCGCGGCGGCGAATCACGTACAGCTTGCGCTCCAGCGCGTCGGGCACCAGCGTGTCGGGCCCCGCGCCAATAAACACCTGCCGGATGACGGGCTCTTTCTCGCGCACGGCCGGGCTCATGGGCATCTCGCGGCTGACCGGCACGTCGCGCCAGCCCAGCACCAGCTGGCCCTCGGCGCGGATGGCCCGTTCCAGTTCCTGCTCGCAGGCGCGGCGCGAGGCGATTTCCTTGGGCAGGAAGATCATGCCCACGCCGTAATCGCCGGGGGGCGGCAGGGTTACGTCCTGCCCCGCCATTTCGGCGCGGTAGAACTCGTCGGGAATCTGAATCAGGATGCCGGCCCCGTCGCCCATCAGGGGGTCAGCGCCCACCGCGCCCCGGTGGTCCAGGTTCTCCAGAATCTTGAGGCCCTGGGCAATGATCCCGTGGCTGCGCACGCCCTTGATGTGGGCCACCATACCCACGCCGCAGGCGTCGTGCTCGTGGGCGGCGTACAGGCCCTGCTCGCGGGCGCGGCTCAGCTCGTCGCGGCTGGTGCCTGGCGTGGCCGTGGATGGGGTGTGCGGCAATGCAGCCGGCGTCACCCGGTTGTTGGTCTCGTTCATGTGGACACTCCCATCTCGTCTGGGCTCGCCCGCAGGGTGCAGGCTGCTAGAATCACCATACAGAGAGATGCATGTCTATGCAGGCCCGTTGTTTATAACGGGTTTAAAAGTGTGCCGTGTCCTTTTGTTGGCAAAGGGAAGGTGGGGTGGAGGGCGGCTGGCGCAGCCTGAAGCGAGCCAGCCGGCCCGATGTTGAGTAGTTGGGTATGGGACCCAGGCCGCGTCCGAGACTGCACAAAGCTGCAGAACGTCACAGCAGCAAAACCTCAGGGGGCCGCCATTCTTGCTGAGGTGCTCCACCCATGCGCAGACGGGTTGACCGAGACATCAACCGCTGGGTACTCTCTGCCACACCGAGTTGCCCAGGCCAACACAGCACAAGCGAACTTTCAAATGACAAGCAGGGCGACAACCTCCCCAACTTTTACGCCTGCATAGACATAAGCCCGGCCGCTTCAGCCCGGGGCAGGTTTTAAATCCAGCACAGTCACTTCTGGGTCGCATAGGTTCCGGAAAGGCACGCCGCTGAGGCCCAGGCCCCGGCTGACATACGCGGGCGTGCCGTGCGCGCCCTCCACCCACCCCATCGCAAAGCGCTGACCGTAGCGGCTGGGCACCGTCACCGCACCCAGCCAGGGCAGCCGCACCTGGCCGCCGTGGGTGTGGCCGCATAGGGTCAGGCCCACCCGGCGCGGCAAAAAGGGCAGCAGGTCGGGGTTGTGGGTCACCAGCAGCGTGGCCCGCTCGCCCGCTCCGGCCAGGGCCGCCCCCACATCCGGCTGGCCGTTCCACAGGTCGTCCACGCCGGCCACGTACAGGTCGTCGCGCAGTGCCCGCCCAGCATTGCGCAGGATGGGCGCGCCCGCCGCCGCAAACGCCGCTTCCAGTTCCGCCCGCTTGGCCGGCCAGTCGGCGCGGGGCGGGCCATACTGCCGCCCGCCGTAAAAGCCAAAGCTGCCGTAGTCGTGGTTGCCCCACACGCCGTACACCCCCAGCGGGGCACGCAGGCGCGCGAGTTCGTCCAGCAGGGCCCCGGGGGCTTCATCCATGCGGCGGTCCAGCTGGTCGCCGCCCAGCAGCACCAGGTCGGGGCGCTCGCGGTTGGTGGCCTCCACCCAGGCGCGCACGCTGCCCGCACCGATATACAGGCCGTAGTGCAGGTCGGTGAGGAAGGCCACGCGCAGGGGCGCGCGCAGGCCGGGCAGGGGGCGGGTGTGGCGGGTCACGCCAAAGCGGTAGGCCTGCGCAGCCCCGGCGCCCCCGGCAGCCAGCATGCCCAGCCCCGCGCCGCCCAGGGCGCGCAGCACCCGGCGGCGGGTCACGGTGCTCATGCCCCTGACCATACCGGCCCGCCCCGGCCAGGGGCATCCACCGAAAGAGGGGCCAGCGCCTCTGCCCCCCGCGTCCCACGTGCAGGGCGCGAAAACGGGCGCCGCCTTGGCCCTCTGGCCGCCGCCCGGGGCAGGGGAATGCTCTAGACTTGCCCCCATGTCCGTCCCGCCCCTGCTGCTCGTGATTGACGTTCTGGATGAGGACGCTGGCCTGGCCGATGTGGAAGACAGCCAGGGCCGCACCTACCAGCTGCCCGCCGAGTGGTTGCCCGGCGCTGCCGACGGCGCCGGCTACGAGGTGGTGGCCCAGGGGGGCGGCCTGAGCTTTGTCCCCGCCCCGGACGCCGCGCGGCAGCTGCGCGAGCGCAGCAAGCAGACCCTGCTGGACTTCAGCGACGCCCCCGGAGAAGGCGAATGAGCCGCCAGGTGGTGGTCCTGCCGGATCTGCACGGGCGCCCGGACCTGCTGCGCGCCGCGCTGGAGCGCTTTCCCGACGCGCATTACGTGGGCCTGGGCGACGCGATTGACCGCGGGCCGCGCAGCCTCGCCACGGTGGACAAACTGCTGGAACTGCATCAGGCGGGCCGGGCCACCCTGCTGATGGGCAACCACGAGCGCATGATGCAAGAAGGCATCAAGTGGTACCGCCTGTACGAGGGCACCCACAACCTGGGCGACTACCGCAAGGCGATGGAAGGCTACCAGTGGTGGATGCGCGCGGGCGGCGAAACGGTGCGCGCCGAACTGGGCGGCCTGACCCTGGAGAAGTTTCCGCCGCTGCTGGAGGCCTACCTCAAGGTGCTGCGCAAGGTGATCTACGTGACCGCCGACGGCCAGATTCACGACGAGGTGCCGCCGCACCCCAGCGTGCTCATCGCCCACGCGGCGCCGCCCGTGAAGCACCCACAGCACGAGAGCCCGCTGTCGGCGGCGCTGTGGCTGCGGCCCTACGAGGGGCCCTTTCCGCTGCCCCCCGGCGTCACCTACTCGCTGCACGGGCACACCCCGGTCCCCACGCCGTGCCGCCTGGGCCGCCACCTGTACCTGGACCTGGGCGCCTACGAAACCGGGCGGCTGGCCGTGGCCGAGGTGAACGTGCACGGCCTGCCGCAGGTGACGGTGCTGTGTGGCCGGGGCGAACCGCACCGGGGGCGGCGCTACGCCCAGTTTGGCGAGCCCATTCCCGTGACCCCGGTGGACCTGCCCGGCGCGCCCCGGCGGTAAGGGCCGCTCAAGCCCTTCTTCACCCGCCCTGCCCCCACAGGCGCCACCATCAGGACCATGCAGTTTCAGGAAGCCGGAGAGTTTCAGGTGCGGGCCGCGCCCGCCGTCGTGTGGGCCTTTGTGCAGCGCCCTGAACAGGTGGCGCGCTGCCTGCCCGAAGTGCAGGACATCCGCGCGCACGCTGACCACGCCGAGGCCAGCGTGGCGGTGCGCGCCGGGCTGCTGCGCGGCACCCTGCACCTGCGCCTGAACATCCAGCCCGACGAGGCCGCGCAGCGCGTGACCGTGCGCGTGCAGGGCGCGGGGCTGGGCAGCACGCTCACCCTCAATGCCGCTGCCACCCTGGGCGACCCTGGGGACGGCACCACCTCCCTGCGCTGGCAGGGCGAGGTCAGTGTGCGCGGGCCCCTGGCGGCGGTGGGGGGCCGCCTGATGGAAAGCCGGGCCCGCGCCCTGATCGAGCGGACCTTTCAGAACCTGCAGACGCAGCTGAACGCCGCTGGCAGCACGCTGGCCTGAGCGGCGCTGGCCAGCACGGCCCTCCACCACTGCCGCGAGAGGGCCCAAGGCTCAGGGCAGAGGAAGGGGCGCCCCGCCAGGCGCAGGGGTAGGCCCCGCTTCTTTACTCTCTCAGCCGACAAGCCTCTCTCAACTTGGGGGCAGGGCCAGAGGTGGCCGGGGGTAGGGGGCCGTCACCACCCCGTGCGGGGACACCGCCAGCACCTGCCGCTCGGCCAGGGTCCACAGGGCGCGGTGAATGGCCATCTCGCGCGCGGGGTCGCCGCCGGGGGCCAGCCGGTCCAGCAGGGTGGTGTAGCGCACCTCGCCGGGCTCGCCCCCGGCCCAGACGGTGGCGGCGGCCACCAGCCCCAGCACCTGCCGCTGCTCGGGGGTGTGGGCCTGGGCCAGCAACTCGGCGCGGGCCTGGGCCTGGGCGGCGCGGGCTTCGCGGGCCTCGCGGCGGCGGGCCAGCACCGCCAGGGCTTCGGGGTCGCTGGCGCCGCCCGTGCGGCGCTCGGTGATCAGGCGTTCCAGGCGGTCATCGGCGCGGGCCTGCACCTGATCGCGCAGGCCCTGCGCCCCGGCGCGCAGGCGCCCGGCCGCGTCCTGCAGGGTGGGCGTCACCCGGGCAGAGGCGGCCTGACCCGCCGCGCGCAGCGGCGACTGTGTGGCCTGGTCATCGGGCGACCGGGCATCTTCGCGCAGGGCGCGGCCCAGGCGAATCAGGGTGTTCAGGGTGCGGCGGGACTGGCTCATGGGGTTTTCTCTCCTGCGGGGGCACCTTGCTGGGGCGCTGGGGCACTCTGCCCCCCAGCCCCAGTGTGCCCCAGCGGGCGGGCGCCCGGCGTCCATCCAAAGAACGGCCCAAGGCGCCCACCCCGCACCCCCCCATAGCCCACAGAAGCGCGGCGCCCCCGAACCAGAGGGACGCCGCGCGGGCCGCACTTAGGCGTGCTTAGGCCGCCTGAACCTCGGCGTGGGGTTCGCGCGCCAGCGTCAGGGTCTGACCGCCCTGGGCCCGGGCCGGCAGCGGGCGCAGCGCCCCGATGGCGAGGCCGCACAGGGCCACCGCCGCCACGGCCATCCACAGCAGGCCACTCGGCGTGGGGTCCAGCAGGGTGCTGAGCAGCACCAGGGCGCTGCACACCACCCCGTGCGCCAGGGCGGGGAGCAGGTAGGCGCCCCCAGCCTGGTGCGCCTGCGCGAAGCGGCGGCCAAAGTGCAGGCCCGAGGTGAGGGCGATCAGCGCGCACAGCAGCAGGGTGGGTTCCATGCCGCTCACCTTACGAGCCGCCCTCTCACCAAAGCGTCACGGCGCGCTGGCCCAGTCTTTCATTAAGATCAAAAAGACCGTTTCAGAGCGGCTTCTCTTAAAACCATTCCACCCACGGCCCCAAGCGTGAACCCCCGGTCAAGGGCCCGTCAGACGGCGGCAAGAGCCCGGGGAGTGAAATACAGCCATGACCACCACGGGCCTGATGCGACCCCTCACCGCGCCTGCCCGGCGCCCCCGCCGCCCTGGCCTGGGCGCGGCACTGCTGCTGGCCAGCCTGCTCCTGGCCTGTGGCAGCGCCCCGGGGGAGGGCGGCACCCCACCGCCGGGCGGCCAGCCCGGCACCCTGAATGTCACCCTGGAGCGGCTGCCGGTGGTGGGTGAGGCCGCGCAGCCCGGCGCCCTGCGCCTGCGGGGCACGCCGCCCGCCGGGGTCAAGGTGACGGTGGAGGCCGCGCCCCCCGGCGTGCAACTCGCCCCGGGCGCGGCTGCCGCCGAGGGCAGCGATACGCTGGTGCCGCTGAATCCCCAGGGTCAGGGGGGCGGCACAGTGACCCTGCAGGTCTCGGCCCCGCCCGGCACCGCGCGGCTGAATGTGCCGGTGCTGGCGCAGCGGCGCTGGCCTATTCCGGGCACCACCCCTTACCTAGCCGCCGCCGCGCTGCCCGCGCCCGACGGCGCCCTGCTGCTGCGTGCGCCGGCCAACGCCGAGGCCAGCGCGCGCCACAGCCTGCTGCGGTTTGACCCGGCCCAGGGCCGCTGGAGCACGCTGGACTTCGGGCTGCAGGGCTTCGAGACCATCACCAGCCATACCGTCATCAGCCTCGGGGCGCGCGGCACCGAAACCTGGGTGGCCGTGCGCGGTGTGACGGCCGCCGGCAGCTTTCTGGTGCGGCGCGACAGCGCGGGCACGCTGACCCGCTTTCTGGCCGGCACCCCAGAAACCCTCAATGCCCTGACCCCCACCCCAGACGGGCGGCTGCAGTTCCTGGTGTACGGGCAGCCGCAGGTGCTGGCCCTGGACCCAGGAAGCGGCGCCGTCAGCCGCGTGCCCACCGACGGCGTGCCCGAGACGCTGGTGGCCCTGGAAGGTGGCCGGCTGGCCTACACCCGCCGGGGCGCGGCGCCGGCCGTGGTCACGCTGGACCCGCAGACTGGCGCGGCGCGCGCCTTTGCCGTGGGCACCGCGAATGTCAGCGTGCCGGACCTGCTGACCCCCGCCCCGGACGGCACCCTGTGGCTGGCTGAAACGCGCACCGGGGCCGTGCTGAACCTGGACCCCCGCAGCGGTACCACCCGCACGCTGAGCCTGCCCACTGGCACCCGCCCCAGCGCCCTGGCCGCCGCCCCCGACGGCACCCTGTGGGTGGCCGACGCCACCCGCGCGACCCTGCTGCGCGTGGCCCCCGGCGCCAGCAGCGGCGCGGCGGTGGCCCTGCCCCCCGGCACCCCCACGGGCCCCCGCGCCCTGACAGTGACCAGTGACGGCGCCGCGTGGTTTGAAAGTGGAGGCCAGTGGACCCGGCTGGGGAGTTGATGGTTAATGGGTGATGGTTGATGGAGCAAGGCGCCTCGTTTCTCCACGAAGCGCCCTTGCCCTCTGGTCTTCCCTGCTGCCAGGGCCGACAGCGCAGGCCCTCCCCCTTCCATCACCTATCCCCTTACAAATCGCGGCGGCTGAAGCGCCACATGGCGGCGGCCACGGCCAGGGCGCTCAGCACGGCGGCCCAGGCCACCAGGGCGGGGTCGGCGGGGGCAGTGCCGAAGAAGGGATTGGCGCCGCGCGTGACCTCGCCCAGGTCGCGGGCCACCTGGGGCTGCAGGTGGTAACTGGCCCCCAGCCACAGGGCGTTGGTGGGCATGACGACGTTTGCCACGCGGCCCAGGGTCAGCAGCGTGGGCGTATCCGCGAAGGTGCCGATAAAGCTGAGAATGCCGCCCGTGAACCCCACCCCGTACAGCACGAACACGCCTATCCCGTTGGCCAGGGTGGTAAAGAGGGTGCTGCCCAGCACCGTCAGAGCGGTCAGCAGCGTGACCGCCAGCAGCAGCAGGGCCACAGCGGGCAACGTTTCGGGGGGCACGTACCCGGTCAGCAGATACACGCCGCCCAGCAACCCGGCCGACAGCAGGGCCACGTACGCCACGTTCACGGCGGCAAAGCCCAGCCAGCGCCCCAGCACCAGCTGCGCGCGGCTGACCGGGCGGGCCAGCACGCTCTGCATCACGCCGTTTTCGATGTCGCCGCTCACCGCGCCCACCGTGGAGAGCACCGCCATCAGCGACCCCAGGAAGTACACGAGATACATGCCGAACATGGCCGAGTACATGACCGGCAGGTTGGACGCCCCGGTGATGCTGCGCCCGTCCAGCCCCGCCGCCACCGCCCGCTCGTCCAGCGTGAGGTCCAGGCGGTACACGCCGTACAGAAAGAAGCCCAGAAAAGCAGCCGTGAGCAGCAGCAGCACCGCCACGAGCCGCTTGCGCGCGGCCTCGCGCAGCGAGAGTTCAGCGATCAGAAGGGCGTTACGCATGGGTCTTCTCCGGCGCGGCGGCGCGGGTGCGCTCAGGGGTGTCTTCAATCAGGTCCAGGAACATGGTTTCCAGGTCCGGGCGGCGCGGGCTCAGGGCGTACAGGTCGGCGCCAGCGGCGTGAACCGCGCGGGCCACGGCGGGCAGGGCGTCTTCCTGGGCCAACCACAGCTCCACCTCGGCGCGGCCCGGGGTGTTCAGGTCGGTGCGGCGCACCTCACCCAGGCCAGCCAGGGTGTCCAGCAGCCCCGGCGACAGGTGCGAGAGGCGCAGGTCCACCGGCAGCACGCCGCCCATCAGTTCGCGCATGGTGCCCTGGGTCAGCACCCGGCCCGCCTTCACAAAGGCCACGCGGTCGCACACCTGTTCCACCTCGGAGAGCAGGTGCGAATTCAGGAACACCGCCACCCCCTCGGCGCGCAGGCGCTCGATGATCTCGCGCACCTCAATGCGGCCAATGGGGTCCAGGGCGCTGGTGGGTTCGTCCAGAAACACCAGCTGGGGCCGCGCCAGAATGGCCCCGGCCAGCCCCGCGCGCTGCAGCATGCCCTTGCTGTAGCCGCCCAGCACCTCGCGCCCGCGCCCCGAGAGGCCCACCAGCTCCAGCACCTCGGGGATGCGCCGGCGCAGCTCGGCCGCGCCCACCCCGGCCAGTCGCCCGTGAAAGCGCAGGAACTCCTCGCCGGTCATCCAGGTCTGAAAGCGGAACTGTTCGGGCAAAAAACCCAGTCGGGCGCGGATGGCCGGGTCGTGCGGGGTGCCGCCCAGCACGCGCGCCGCGCCGCCTGTGGGCAGCACCAGCCCCAGCAGCATCTTGACCGTGGTGCTTTTGCCAGCGCCGTTGGGGCCCAGAAAACCGAAGACCTCGCCCTGGGGCACCGTCAGGGTCAGGCCGTCCACCACCGCCCGGCCCCGGTAGACCTTGCGCAGGTCCTGCGTTTCTATGGCGTTCACCCTTGTCAGCATAGAGGCGCGGCGGCGCGGGCCTCGTCCACCTTTGGTCGTGCCCCCCAGCCCCCCCAGTTCCCCCAACGCACACTGAGACCTTTTTCAGGGTGAACCCGGGTCAGATGTGAGTGAATGGAGAGAATGTCTGCTCCCTGCGCCCCCCAGCCTCCCCAGGCGCTGCCGCCTGGGACGCCCGCGCCCCTGCTGGAACGCCTGCAGAGCGCCCCGGGCGGCGAGGCGCGCGCCCTGGCCCTGGTGGAGCTGGCGCGCGCGGTGCGCAGCCTGAGCCTGGACGCGGCGCTGGACCTGGGCGAGCGGGCGCTGGACGAGGCCCTGCGCGCCGACTCGCCCCGGGCCGCCGTGCTGGCGCTGGTGGGGCTGGGCTTCGTGAGCGCCAACCTGGGGCAGCCCGCCCGCGCCCTGGACAGCGTGACCCGCGCGCAGACGCTGGTGCAGGACCACGCCCTGAGCGAGCTGCGCGCGGCGGTAATCAATGTGCGCGCCCTGATCCGCGTGATCAGCGGCAACCTGCCCGGCGCCGCGCACGACCTGCACTCGGCCCTGGAGCTGGCCCGCCTGAACGAGTGCGCGCTGGACTACGGCCACGCCCTGGGGAATCTGGCCTGGGTGGCGAACCTGCGCGGCGACCCCAAGGACGCCCTGCACCACCTGAACCTGCTTGAAGAGCACGTGCACGCGCAGACCGATGAACCGCTGCGTGCCAGCCTCGCCCTGAGCCTGCACGAAAACCGCGCCCACGCCTACGTGGTGCTGGCCCGCGAGGCCGGGCGCCTGGGCCGCCCCGAAGCGGTGCAGCAGGCCGCGCAGCAGGGCCTGATGGTGCTGCGCGCCGCCGACGCGGCGCTGCAGGCCACGCCCCACCCCAGCACCGCCCTGCTGTGCGGCGCCCACCGCGCCGCGCTGCAGCGGCTGTGCGGCGATCTGGACGGCGCCCTCAGCGCCGCGCGCGCCGCCCACGCCCTGAACACCGAGTTGCAGCAGCGGCTGTACCTGGAGCCCCTGCTGTGCCTGCCCGAGGTGCTGGCCGCGCGCGGAGACGTGCCCGGCGCCCTGGCCGGCTACCGCGAGGCCCTGGACAGCATGCGCGCCCAGGGCCGCCACCGCGACGCCCAGCGCGTGCTGCGGCGCATAGCCGATCTGCACGAGGCGCAGGGCGACCTGGGAGCGGCGCTGCACAGTGCGCGCGAGGCCCTGGCCGAAGCCCAGGCCGCCCAGGACCAGATCAGCGAGGACGCCCAGCGGCACCTGAATGTGGAACTGCGCCAGGCCCAGGCCGACGCCAGTTCCTGGCAGGACCGCCTGCGCCACGCCGAGGTGCAGGCCCGCCAGGACCCCCTGACCGGCGTGCTGAACCGGCGCGGTCTGGAAGAGGGCCTGCGCACCCTGCAGGACGGGGGCGGCCCTGGCTGGAGCCTGCTGGCCACCCTGTTCGTGGACATTGACCACTTCAAGAGCGTCAATGACCGCTTTTCCCACGCGCACGGGGACCGGGTGCTGCAGGCGGTGGCCGGGCTGCTGGCCGGCACGGTGCGCGCGGGTACCCTGCTGGGCCGCTACGGCGGCGAGGAATTCGTGCTGGTGGCCCCGATTCGCGCGCCGGGCCAGGCCCACGATCTCGCGGAGCGCTGCCGCCGGGCCATCGAACGCCACGACTGGTCGGCCCTGCTGCCCGGCGTGAACCTGACGGCCAGCGTGGGCTACGCCGTGGAGCGCCCGGAGCGGCTGGACGTGGCCCTGCAGGCCGCCGACGACCACCTGTACCGCGCCAAGGCGGCCGGGCGCAACCGCGTGCATCCCCCGGCGTAAGGGCGAGAGCGCCACAACCAGAAGCCAGGGGCCTGAACGCCGCCTTCCGCGTTCCAGGCCCCCAGCTGTGACTGTCGCGCTCAGCGCTTCAGAATGCTCTCAATCTGGTCCAGCACGTCGCTGCTCAGGCGCACGCCAGCCGCTTTCACGGTGTCCTGAATCTGGCTGGTTTTGGTGGCGCCGGTGATCACGCTGCTGACCCCGGGCTGGCGCAGAATCCAGGCCAGGGCCAGCTGGGCGCGGGTAATGCCCAGGTCGTCAGCAATGGGCTTCAGGTCGCGCACCTTGGCAATGTTCTCGTCGGTCAGGAAGTTCTTGCCCCAGTTTTCCTTCTCGGTCAGGCGGGCGCCTTCGGGCTTGCCGTCGTCGTACTTGCCGGTCAGCAGGCCCATCGCCAGAGGGCTCCAGACCACCAGCCCCACGCCCGCGCCCTCGGTGTAGGGCAGAATTTCTCCTTCCACACGCTCGCGGCGGATCATGGAGTATTCGGGCTGCTCAGTGACCGGGGCGTGCAGGCCGTGGGCGCGAGCAAATTCCACGGCCTGGGCAATGCGGGCGGCCGGCCACATGGAGGTGCCCCAGTACAGCGCCTTGCCGTCGCGGATCACCTGATCAAAGGCCATCACAATCTCTTCCATCGGCACGTCGGGGTCGTAGCGGTGGGCGAAGTAGATATCCAGGTAGTCGGTGCCCAGGCGCTTCAGGGTCTTGTCAATGCTTTCCAGCACATGCTTGCGCGACAGGCCCCGGTCGTTCACGTCGTCACTCATGGGCCAGAAGACCTTGCTGGAAATCACCAGGGTGTGCCGGGGCAGTTCGCGCAGCACGGCGCCCATCAGTTCCTCACTGCGGCCCCGGGCGTACACGTCGGCCTGATCGAAGAAGTTCACGCCGCCCTCGTAGGCGGCCAGCACAATCTCGCGCACCATCTGCGAGGCGTCCTGGTTCACCCCGTAGGTTTCCCAGCCGCCCAGGGCGACTTCGCTGACTTTCAGGCCACTTCTGCCGAGCTTCCGGTATTCCATGCGCGACACTTTAACTCTTAAAGCATCAGGACGGTGCCAGATGGAGAACGTCTTAAGGGCACCTCATCCTGTCCGCTGGACCGTGTGAATCAGCGGCGCCGACGGTAGTGGCTCTGCACCAGCCCGGATGGAAAAGGCCGGGTTTCGACGTGGTCCCACCACAGGTCTTCGGGCAGGTCCCCGAACAGCGGCAGGCCACGGCCTAGCAGCACCGGCACGCGCGTGATGATCAGGCGGTCAATCAGCCCTGCGCGCAGGAAGGCCTGGACCGTCTGGCCGCCATCCACATAGACGCCCCGTACCCCCTGGGCGCGCAGGTCGTCCACCAGGGCTGGGAGAGGGCCCGGGTGAACGGTGACGTCGGCGCGCCGCTGCGCCGGAATCGCCTGCTCGGGCAGGGTGCGGCTGAGCACCACCATGCGCCGCCCCGCGTAGGGCCACGGGTCAAGGGCCTGCACGGTTTCAAAGGTCACGCGGCCCATCACCACCACGTCTATGTCCGCCATGAACGCGTCAAAGCCGTAGTCCTCGCCCTCTGGCGCCGGTACCCCGTCCGCCGAGGCCCCGGGCAGCCAGTCCAGACGGCCATCGGCCCGCGCAATAAAACCGTCCAGGCTGGTGGCAATGAACACGTGAAAGGCACTCATGCCGCCAGCCTACCCAGCGCCGTGTGGCGCCGCCTCTGTCAGATGGCCCAGGGGCGGCCAGCCGGTCCAGGCCGCGCCCATCCGGGGCCCCACGCCCGCTGGCCGCCGCACCCGGCGCTTCATAGCAGTCACCACAAGACCTGAAAGCTTCACCCTCAGGTCTTGTGGGGCGAGCGGCGCGAGTGACCGCGATAGACAGCGCTTGGCGTGGCGTTGAGGGGGGGTGTTCTCCTCCCCTGGGCGGAACGGAAGATCGCTGTCAGCCCCCTGCGCTTCAGGCGGGTTCCAGCACCGGCCGGGGCCCGCCGTACAACTGCAGGCAGTTGCGCCCGGCCGCCTTGGCCGCGTACAGGGCAGCGTCGGCCCGGCCCAGCAGGTCGTCGAGGTGCCCGGCACTCAGCGGTTCGCTGGCCTCGTGGCAGACGAGCCCCGCGCTGACGGTCACGGCCCGCGCATCCGGGTGGGCCGCGTGGGCGGCGCGCGCCGCTTCCACCCGCGCCATAACCGGGTCCAGGGCCGCCTCGGCCGTCACCCACACGAATTCCTCGCCGCCCACCCGGACCAGCAGGTCGTGGGGCTGGGCGTGGCTGCGCAGCACCCCGGCAAAGCAGCGCAGCACGTCGTCACCGATGCGGTGCCCGTACCGGTCGTTCACCAGCTTGAAATGGTCCAGATCCAGCATGATCACGGCCACCCGGTGCCCCGGGGGCAGCCGCGCCAGCAAGCGGCCAAAATCCTCGTGCAGCGCGCGGCGGTTGGCCAGCCCCGTCAGGGGGTCGGTGCCCACCTGCTGCGTCAGTTCCTCGGCCTCGTCCTCGGCGGCGGCCCGGAAAAACCCAATGATCAGTCCTGTGATCACCACCGGCACCGCCAGCACCAGGGCTTCAAGCCACCAGCGCTCGCTGCCCGTGACCCACAGGCTGCGGCTGTACACCGCCAGGGCCAGCAGCGGCGGCGTGAGGACCGCCTGGGTGCGCAGCAGGCGCCGCCCCAGAAAGCCGGCCGCGAACACCATCGGCCACAGGGCCACGTGTTCGCTGTAACTGGTGCCGAACAGCAGCGCCTCGCCCAGCGACGAGGTAAAAGCGCAGACGTTGCCCAGCACCATGAACAGCGTGTCAAACCGCTCGCTGCGCAGCACGCCGGGCCGCTGCCACGTGAGGGCCACCACACCCAGCCCCATCACCGCTGTCAGCAGAAACAGCAGCTGGCCAACAGGCAGGTTGGGCGCGCCCGGGGCCGGCAGCAGCAGGGTCAGCAGCGCGAGCACGCTGCCGCCACCGAACATCAACCGCAGCGCCCAGCCCTTCACCCGCCCGATTCGCCCCAGCAGGGGCGGCGGCACCGGACTAGGGCGGCTCATAGGCCGCCCAGCGAGGGGGGCCGCCCCCCCGCAGGGACGCAACGGGGCCACACCGGCAACAGGAAGACGGCGAGAAAACGGCGTTGCGCGGCGCAGCGGTCTCCGCTCTGGGAACGCAACGCCATCTGTGTCATAGGCCCCTTCATCTTACGGTCAGCTTTGCCCCGGTGCCCAGCCCCGGGGTCGGCCGCCGTGGGGGCCCTCCGTGGGGGCGTCAGCCCTGCAGCACTTCTAGACGGTTACCGAAAGGGTCATGCAGGAACACGCGGGGCACGCCCCCTTCCTGGTCGGGGCGGGTGGGCACGCCGTGGGCCGCACAGTGGGCGGTGAACGCAGCGAGGTTTACGCAGCGCAGCGCCGGGTGCCCCTTCAGGCGCGGCGCAAAGTCGGGTGCCACGCCAAGGTGCAGTTGCCGCCCGTCCGGCAGGGCAAACCATACCCCGCCCCGAACCTGCAGGGCAGGAGGCTTAGGCACTTCGGTCAGGCCCAGGAACGCGCCATAAAACGCACGCGCCGCCGGCTCGCCACCCGCAGGCGCTTCCAGCAGCACGTGATCCAGTCCGGTGATGAAGGTCATGCCCAGAGCGTAGGAGGTGGAGGCAAGACTGGTTGTTACTCCTCTCGAAACAACAGCAAGCTCTGCCCCCCTCTCGTGACCACGTTTGAGGTTGCCCGTCATGCGGGCCATGACCCACTGCACGCCGCGCCCGTCCAGGCCGACTCGCGCCAGCAAGCATTCGGTACCCTGGCCGGGGCCAGGATGGTCACCGGGCAGCCGTACCACGACACGACCACCCGGCCGTCTTTCAGTGCCCGGAAAGCAAAGCAGCCATCGTCCAATGGCCCCTGGGGGGCTTCAGGCCTGGGCAGCGTCCAGGGGGGGGTCAAAGGCGTCGCGGGCGCGTTCCACCAGGGTCAGGATGTCGTAGGTGGCGACCAGCGCGCCGTCCTGGTTGGTGATTTCCGCACGCCACTCCACCACACCGGTGGGGCGCGTTTCACCGGGGCGCAGGTCCTTGCGGATCTTGCGCTTGCAGGTCAGGCGGGTGCGGATGGTGTCGCCAATGCCCACCGGCTCAATGAACCGCAGCCCTTCCAAGCCGTAGTTCGCCAGCACCGGCCCCGGCGCGGGCCACACGAATTGCCCCGCCGCCGCCGACAGCACGAAGTACCCGTGCGCCACCCGCTTGCCGAAGATGCCTTCCCTGGCGCCGATTTCGTCCACGTGGGCATAAAAGTGGTCGCCCGACACGTTGGCAAAGTTCACGATGTCGGCCTCGGTGACGGTGCGGCGGTGGGTGAGCAGGCTGTCGCCCACCTGGATTTCGTCAAAGGACTTGCGGAAGGGGTGCACGCCGTCTTCCTGTACCTGCGCGCCGGGCACATACTCGCGGGTGATCGCCGCCAGGGTGGTGGGGTCGGCCTGCACCGCCACGCGGTTCATGTGGTGACGCACCGCCGAGAGCCCGCCCAGTTCCGAGCCGCCGCCCGCGCGCCCGGGGCCACCGTGGTTCAGCTGCGGCAGCGGCGAGCCGTGGCCGGTGTTTTCCTTGGCGTTCTCGCGGTTCAGGACCAGCAGGCGCCCGTGGGTGCTGGCCATGCCCAGGACCAGTTCGGTGGCCTCGGCGCGGTCATGGCTCACGATGCTGCCCGCCAGCGAGCCCCGGCCCAGCTGGGTGAGGTGAATGGCGTCCGCCAGCGAGTCGTAGGGCAGCAGGGTCGCCACCGGCCCGAAGGCTTCGAGTTCGTGGGGGCCCTTGGCGGTCAGCGGCGACTCGCACAGCAGCACGGTGGGGTCCAGGAACGCGCCCTTCTCGCGGTCGCCGCCCAGCAACTGGGCTTCGCCGCTGATGACGATGCGGGCCTCACTCTGCAACTTTGCCAGCGTTTCGCGCACCCGCTCACGCTGCTCCACACTCACCAGGGCGCCCATGCGCACGTCGTCGCGGGCGGGGTCGCCCATCGTGACCTTGCCCAGTTCCTTGCGCAGCCCCTCGGTCACGGCCTCCACCAGATGCGCGGGCACGATGGCGCGGCGAATGGCGGTGCACTTCTGGCCCGCCTTGCCGGTCATCTCGCGGGCGACCTCGCGCACGAACAGGGCAAACTCGGGGTCCTCGGGCTTCACGCTCAGGCCCAGCACCGAGGCATTGAGGCTGTCGGCCTCGGTATTAAAGGGCACGTTGCGCGCCACGATGTTGGGGTGCACCCGCAGCTTGGCCGCCGTGGCCGCCGAGCCGGTAAACGCCACCATGTCCTGCTCTTCCACATGGTCCAGGAGGTCGCCGGGGTCGCCGGTCACCAGTTGCAGCGCGCCTTCGGGCAGCAGCCCCGAGGCCATGATGTCGCGCACCACACGCTCGGTCACGTAAGCGGTCTGCGGCGCGGGCTTGACCAGGCTGGGCATGCCGCCAATGATCGCCGGGGCCAGCTTTTCCAGCATGCCCCACACCGGAAAGTTAAAGGCGTTGATCTGCACCGCCACGCCTTCGCGCGGCACCAGCAGGTGGCGGCCCACAAAGGTGCCCTCACGGCCCAGGCGTTCCACCTTGCCGTCGGGCCAGAAGCGCTCGTCGGGCAGCTCGCGCCGGGCCATGGACGCGTAAGAAAACAGCGTGCCAATCCCGCCTTCAATGTCCACCCACGAGTCGCGGCGGGTGGCGCCGGTCAGGGCGCTCAGCTGGTAATAGGCTTCTTTGCGCTCCAGCAGATAGGTCCCCAGGGCTTTCAGGGCGCGCGCCCGTTCGTGAAAGGTCATGCGCCGCAGCGCCGCGCCTTTTGCACGCCCGTAGGCCAGCGCCTGGGCGAAATCAATGCCTTCGGAGGAAATAACGGCGACAGGGCGGCCATACACGGCGTCAACGAGCGTCTGCCCGTCGTTGTTGCTGTGCCACGTCCCGTAAACGTAAGAGGCGGGGCGAAGAAGTTCGGGGAGTGTGGATTGGGTCATGGGGACTCCTGAAAACTGAACATCTTAGAATCTGAACTCGCGGATAAGCACCTAAACCGTGAAAGCCCTGACGATACCAGCACTTTTCCAGCTTCTCGCTACACAGCGTGAAAGCGCGTCACTCACTCTGCATCCTCGTCAAGGCAACTACGGCTGCTTGAATAAGTTCCGCGACTGTCGCGAGTTGTTGAGTCCGCTCACTGAACATTGGCGACTCCCACTGACCATTACGGACACCGAGAACCACGAACTCTCCTTCAGGCCAGTGCCCATAGAAACCAACATCAATCATGCGGCATCCATCCGGATAGACCACTTGAAGGAGATCCTCTCTGAGCACATCCTGCTGCTCGCCCACTGAGAGGGTGAGGTCTAGGTCGCGTTCTATATGCGTCACGCGCCCACCATTGAAATCAAGCTCATCAAGACGTCGCATCAGTTCAAGCTCACACGCTCTTGAATCCTTCGAACGGTTCTTTGCAGCTGTCGCAGACGTACATCCGCTTGCACAGGGTCGGGCCGAAACTGGCGGTCATGCGCACGTTCAGGCTGCTGCACCGGGGACAGCGCGTGGGCTCAGCGTCCAGTTGAATCAGCGGCCCTTCCCCGGCTGGGGCGGGCGGCGCAATGCCGTACTGGCGCAGGCGTTCGCGGGCGTCCTCGTTAATCCAGTCCGTGGTCCAGGGCGGCGTGAGGGTGCTGCGCACCTCCACGTCCTGCACGCCCAGGGCCCGCACCGCCTGTTCAATACTCTCCCGAATCACATGCAGCGCCGGGCACCCGCTGAAGGTGGGCGTAAAGGTCACCTGCACCCGCCCGCCGCTGTCCACCGTCACGTCCCGCACCATGCCCATGTCGGTGATGCTGACCACAGGAATTTCCGGGTCTGGAACGGCCGCGAGGGCCTTCCAGACCGCCGATGGCAGATGGTCAATGGCAGGTGGCTGCTCGCCATGTGCCATGTGCCATCCACCATCTGCCCCCATTACCAGACCTCCGCGTTCGGGTGCTCGCGGGCCACGCGCTGCATCTCGGCCAGCAGGGGCGCGAGGTGCTCGGTGTGGACAGTGCGGGGAGCAGGCTCGGCGCCGGTCTCGGGCAGGATCAGGCCGCATTTGTCGGCCAGATGCCGGGTCACGAGGTCGTGCCAGCGGGCCTGCACGGCGCCGAGGTCAGGCACGAGGCCAGCGGCGACCAGTTCGGCCTCGCCCTCCACCGGCTGAAACAACTGAGCCGCGTGGGGCCACAGCCCCTCCAGGGCCGTCTGGGTGCGGCGGCGGCTTTCCTCGGTGCCCAGGGCGAGGCGCTCGGCCCACAGCGCCGTGTGCTGCACGTGGAATTTCTCCTCGCGCACGGCCTTGGCGGCCACCGCAGCCAGGGGCGCGTAGGTGCTGCGGGTGGCGGCCTCCAGCCACAGGGCTTCAAAGGTGTCGTACAGAAACTGGCGCAGCATCGTAAAGGCCCAGTCGCCGCGCGGCAATTCCACGAAACGGGTGCTCGTGTACTCGTCGGCGTCCCGGAAAAAGGCGAGGCGGTCGGGGTCGGTGCCGTCAAGCTCGGTGCGCAGGCCCAGGTACAGGGTCGCGTGGCCCAGCTCGTCCTGGGCAATGTTCGCCAGGGCAATGTCCTCTTCCAGAATGGGCGCGTGCCCGGTCCATTCGCCGCCCCGGTGCGCCAGGATGATCTCGTCGTCGGCCAGGGCGGTCAGCCGGCGAATCAGGGCCTGGGTCTGGGCGGTGCTCAGGGCTTCGATGGCGGCGGTCATGCGCCCTCCTCGGTGGGGGCGCGGCCCGGCATCAGGCCCGCGCGCTTCAGTTCCCCGATGTGGCGGCCAATCACGCCGTAAAACTGCTGCTGCTTGTAGGTTTTTTCCCTGGCGGGGGCAAACCAGCTTTCGACCGTACCGGGGTCCTCGTCGGTGCGCACGGCGGCGCGGTCCGGGAACACCAGCCACGCCAGAGCGTCCGGGTGGGCGGCCTGGGCCTGGCGCAGCGCGTCGCCAGGGCCAGCGGCCTGCACGGTGTCCACGAGGTCCACAAAGGTCATGGAGCGTTTGTGCGTGCGCTTCACGCCCAGGTGGTAGGTGCCGGCCTCGCCCGCCGTGTCCAGCACAGCCGGGCGGGTGGTCAGCTCTTCGGGGGTGGCGGTCAGCAGGTCGCTCTCGCGCACGCACCACAGGCTCACGGCGGCGGGGCGGCGCACAAACACGTTGCGCGCGGTCAGCAGGGCGTGCTGGGGGTCACCGGCATGGACGCTGCCCACGGCCTGGTGAGGCCGCCCGGGGGCATCCTGCTTGAACACTTCCCAGCGGGGCCACTGGGTGTCGGGTTGGGGGTGTGTCATGGGTGTCCTTGGTGGGGGGCAAACCCCTCTGTCTGCTTCGCGGACAGCTCCCCTTGAAGGGGAGCCGGGAAGAGCGTTTTGGCTCCCCTCTCAGGGGAGCTGTCGCTGGAGGCGACTGAGGGGTTAATCCGCCGCGTCCGCGCGCTGCCGGTCCGTGTAGGCCTGCAGCGCCTCGCGCACCCAGGCGCCGTCGTCGTGGGCGGCCTGGCGGGTGCCCAGGCGCTCCCTGTTCAGACCCTGCTCGCCCTTGATGACCGCCCAGAACTCGGTCCAGTCAATCGGGCCGTGGCGCCAGTTGCCCTGCTCGTCCTGGTGCAGATCCGGGTCGGGGATGGTCAGGCCAGCTTCCAGCAGTTCGGGGACATGCTCATTAATGAACTCCTGGCGCACCTCGTCGTTGGTTTTCAGCTTGATGCCCCACTTCGCCAGCGCGCCCGTGTTGGGGCTGTCGGCGTCGTGCGGCCCCAGCATCATCATGGCGGGCCACCACCAGCGGTTCAGGGCGTCCTGGGCCATCTGCTTTTGCTCGGGCGTGCCCTGGGCGTAGGCCACGATCATTTCCTTGCCCTGCTTGTGGTGGAAGGTTTCCTCGCTGCAGATCCGCACCATCGCGCGGCTGTAGGGGCCATAAGAGCAGCCCGCCAGCATGGTCTGGTTCTTAATGGCGGCGCCGTCCACCAGCCAGCCGATCATCCCCACGTCCGCCCAGGTGTGGGTGGGGTAGTTGAAGATGCTGGAGTACTTGGCCTTGCCACTGAGAAGGGCCTGGAGCATTTCCTCGCGGGTGGCGCCCAGCGTTTCGGCGGCGTGGTAGAGGTACTGTCCGTGCCCGGCCTCGTCCTGCACCTTGGCCATCAGAATCGTCTTGCGCTTCAGGGTAGGCGCGCGCGTGATCCACTCGCCTTCGGGCAGCATGCCCACCACTTCGCTGTGGGCGTGCTGGGAAATCATGCGGATCAGCTGGCGGCGGTACTCGGCGGGCATCCAGTCGCCGCTTTCTATTTTCTCGCCGCGCGCAATGCGGGCCTCGAATGCGGCATGCTGCTCGGCGGTTTCGCCGTTGGGAAAGGTCTGGGGTTGGGTCATGGGGCCACCTCCATTGAGAGTTGTCTCCCAGTGTACCTAACGCTCGTTAGGTTGGGTGTGGCGCAGGTCGCACAGCAGGCAGGCCGCTGCACAGAGGGCGCTGTTAGGTCCGGCCGTGGCCCGCTGAGACGGACAAGTGGTCATGGCCCTGGGCCGCGCGGGCGTGTCCCAGCGGGCCATGCCCCGCGCCCAGCCCCGGCGCGTGCCGCAGGGCCGCTTGCAGGTAGGCGTGGGCCAGCCGAACCGCGTCGGGCAAGGACTTGCCCCGTGCCAGCTGCGCCGTGATCGCCGCCGAGAGGGTGCAGCCGGTGCCGTGGGTGTGGCGGGTGGGCTGCCGGGGCGCGGTCAGGGTGAAGTGCTGCCCACCGGCCCGCAATTCGTCCACCACCGTTTCGCCGGGGACATGCCCGCCCTTAAGCAGCAGCGGCAGGTCCGGGGGGGCCCCCGCCGCCTGCAAGGCCGCCCACTCGGGGGCGTTGGGCGTGACCAGGGTGGCCAGCGGCAGGAGGTCGCGCAGCAGGGCGTCCAGCGCGTCAGGGGCCAGCAGGGCGTCGCCGCTCTTGGCCAGCATCACCGGGTCCACGACCAGCGGCAAAGCCCGGGGCCGCAGCACGCCCGCCACCGCCTGAATGATGGCTGCGTTGCCCAGCGCCCCTGTTTTCACCGCTGCCACCGGAAAGTCCGCCAGCACCGCCTCCAGTTGCGCCGAAACCTGTTCGGGGGGCAGTGGCCACGCGCCGTGCACGCCGCAGGTGTTCTGGGCCGTGATCAGGGTCAGGACGCTGGTGCCGTACACGCCGTGCGCTTCAAAGGTCTTGAGGTCGGCCTGAATCCCGGCCCCACCCCCGGAATCCGAGCCCGCAATGCTCAGGGCCACCGGCACCGTCATGCGGGTACCCCCGCCTGCACCAGCGCCAGCACCCGCGCCGCCGTGGCCGGGGCCAGCAGCGCGCCGTGCCGCCCGTGGCCGGTGGCGACCAGCACGCCGGGCAGGCCAGGATGCGGCGCCACCAGCGGCATTCCATCCGGGGTAACGGGGCGCAGGCCCACCAGCCGGGTCTGCACCGGGGCGGTGACGCCCGGCACCAGTTGCCCGGCCACCCCCCGCAACCAGCGCGCCGCGTGCGGGTCTGGCGTGGTGGCCCACGAGGCGCGGGCGGTGGCGCCCACATACACGCCGTCGGGGCGCGAGAGGGCGTAGCGGGAAAAGCCCCGGGTGGGTGGACCGTACACGGCCCCCACATCGGCGGGGCTTTCCAGCAGCAGGGCCTGCCCCTGCACGGGCCTCACCGTGACCCCAAAGGCCGCGCTCCACACCCCTGCCGCCAGAACCACCGTCTGGGCGGTCCAGCCCCCCGCATCTGCTACCACCGTCACCCCACGCGGCCCCGGGTGCAGGGCCAGCACCTGGGCCCGCCGCACCTCTGCCCCGGCCCGCGCGGCGCGCACCACCGACGGCGGGTGCAGGCGGGCCTCGCCAGGGGTGACGGCCTCTCCCCCACCGGCTTGCTGACGGCGCACCCCTTCCCGGTAAAAGACCGGCTGCCCGCTGGCCCTGTCCAGGGCGGCCACCAGCGCGGGCCAGCGGCGCAGGCTGTCCAGGGCCTCGGCGTGCAGGGCGGTGCCGGTCAGTCCCTCGCCGTCTGGCGTCAGCAGGCCCGCCGCCGCCCGCCACGCCGCTCCCCGCCGCCCCGCGTCCAGCACAAGCACATCTGCTCCGGCCTGGCGCAACGTGAAGGCCACCAGCGCGCCGACCAGGCCGCCGCCCACCACGATGACTTCGCGGGCCGTCATGAGCGGGACGCGCACGGGTCGAGAAGTCCAGCAGTCGAGGCGTCGAGAACCAGCCTTTCTCCACCTCTGGACCCCTCAACACCTCGACTGGCGCCCCGCCACAAGCTCCCCCCGTGGCCCCAGCCCCCCTTAGACCCTTTGACTCTTCGACCCTTAGACCCCTTCACACCGGCACCTCCGGGTCGGGTAAGCGGGGCACGCCCTGCACCGGGCTGCTGGGGCTGGCATGAGTGCGTGCCGCCATACGCCCGGCCAGGAACGCCGCGCGCCCGGCCTGCACGCCCAGGGCAAAGGCGTGGGCCATACCCACCGGATCGCGGGCCTCGGCAATGGCGGTGTTCACCAGCACGGCGTCGGCGCCCAGTTCCAGGGCCTGGGCGGCGTCGCTGGGCACCCCCAGGCCCGCGTCGACGATGATCGGCACCCCGGCACCGTCCAGCACGGTGGCCAGCAGGTCCGGGGTGCGCAGGCCGCGCCCAGTGCCAATGGGGCTGGCCAGGGGCATCACGGCGGCGCAGCCGGCCCGCTCCAGCGCGCGGGCCAGCACCGCGTCGGGCTGCACGTAGGGCAGGACGATGAAGCCGTCAGCGGCGAGTTCTTCGGCGGCGGCCAGGGTGCCCACCGGGTCGGGCAGCAGGTAACGGGGGTCGGGAATGACTTCCAGCTTGATCCAGTTCGTGCCCGTGGCGGCGCGGGCCAGCCGGGCCACCCGCACGGCCTCGGCGGTGGTGCGGCAGCCGGCGGTGTTGGGCAGCAGCTGCAGGCGGTCCCAGTCCAGCGCGTCCAGCAGGCCGTCATGGCCGGGGGCCTTCAGGTCCACGCGGCGAATGGCCACGGTGACGATCTGTGCGCCGCTGGCGGCCAGGGCCTCGCGCATCAGGCCAAAGTCGTGGAATTTGCCGGTGCCGGCCAGCAGGCGGGACGTGAAGGTACGCCCGCCCAGGTGAAACGGATCAGCCTGCACCCTTAGCCCCCTCCCAGAATCCGCACGATTTCAATGACATCGCCGTCCTTTAGGTCCCGGTCCGGCACGCGGGCGCCGGGGTAGAAGTCGTCGTTCACGGCCACCGCCACGCGCGCCGGGTCCACGTTCAGGTCGCGCAGCAGCGTCCACAGGGTCAGGCCTGGGGTGTAGGGGTGGGCCTCGCCGTTCACTCGCATGGACTGACCTTCTGCAGCGCGGCGCACAGTTCGGCCGCCGCCTGCGCGGGGTCGCGGGCGTCCAGCACCGCGCGCACCACCGCCACGCGGGTGGCGCCGGCCGCCAGCACCTCGTGGATACTGCCCGCGTCCAGGCCGCCAATCGCGTACCAGGGCACGTGGAGGCGCAGCGCCGCCACCTGCCGGATGTAGGCCAGCCCCGCTGGGGCGCGGCCCGGCTTGGTGGGCGTGGCATAAACCGGCCCGGCGGCCAGATACGCGGGCCCCTGCGCCAGTGCTTCTTCGGCCTGCGCGGGCGCGTGGGTGCTGAGGCCCACGCGCAGCTCCGGCCCCAGCCGCCGCGCCCACGCAGGCGGCAGGTCCCCCTGCCCCAGGTGCACGCCGTCCGCGCCGCAGGCCAGCGCCACGTCCACGCGGTCATTGATGAAAAAGGGCACCCCGCGCGCCTGAGCCAGCGCCGCCACCTTCTCGCCCAATGCGATGTACGGCCGCGCTTCCCAGTCTTTGCAGCGCAGTTGCAGGGTGTCTACGCCGCCGTCCAGGGCCGCCGCGATCCGGGCCAGGAACTCGCTTTCCGGCTGGCCGGGGCGGGGGGTGGCGACGAGGTAGAGGCGCCCCAGGGGGCGCGTCGAAGGGGCGAAGGGGCGAAGGGGCGAGGCGACATCGTGGGCTACCGGGGCCTGTTCAGCGGCGCCCGTCGAGAGGTCCAGGGGTCGAGAGGTCAAGACCCCCTCGGCGCGCTGGGGGGCTGCCTTTTGAAAAAGACCCGCCTGCCCTTCAGCCGGGCCCCCTTGATCCCTCAACCCTTCGACGCCCCGACCCACTGCCCTTAGACCCTCAGACCCTTCGACCCTTAGACCTCCTCCCCCCTCACCCATAAATCTCGCTCCCCAGCGCGCGGAACTCCTGCGCTTTGGCCTCCAGCCCGGCCAACACCTCGGGGGCGCGCAGGTCGTGGCTGAGCTTCATGGAGCAGAACTGCGGGCCGCACATGGAGCAGAAGTGCGCGGTCTTGGCGGCCTCGGCGGGCAGGGTCTCGTCGTGCAGGGCGCGGGCGTGCTCGGGGTCCAGGGACAGGTTGAACTGGTCGGCCCAGCGGAACTCAAAGCGGGCCTTGCTCAGGGCGTTGTCGCGGGCCTGGGCGCCGGGGTGCCCCTTGGCGAGGTCGGCGGCGTGGGCGGCAATCCGGTAGGCGATCACGCCGTCGCGCACGTCTTGGCGGTCTGGCAGGCCCAGGTGTTCCTTGGGGGTCACGTAGCAGAGCATCGCCGTGCCGTACCACGCGATCTGCGCGGCGCCAATGGCAGAGGTGATGTGGTCGTAGCCGGGCGCGATATCGGTGGTGAGCGGCCCCAGGGTGTAGAAGGGCGCTTCCTGGCACACCTCCAGCTGGCGGGTCATGTTCTCGCGGATCAGCTGCATGGGCACGTGGCCGGGGCCTTCAATCATGGTCTGCACCCCGTGCTTCCAGGCCACGCGGGTCAGCTCGCCCAGCGTGTCCAGTTCGGCAAACTGCGCGGCGTCGTTGGCGTCCTCAATGGACCCGGGGCGCAGGCCGTCGCCCAGGCTGAAGGTGACGTCGTAGGCGGCCAGGATCTCGCACACTTCCGCAAAGTGCGTGTACAGGAAGTTCTCCTGATGGTGCGCGAGGCACCACTTGCCCAGGATGCTCCCCCCGCGCGAGACGATGCCGGTGCGGCGCCGCGCGGTCAGCGGCAGGTGCGAGAGCCGCACGCCCGCATGAACCGTCATGTAATCCACGCCCTGCTCGGCCTGCTCGATCAGGGTGTCGCGGTACACCGCCCAGGTCAGGTCCTCGGCCACGCCGCCCACCTTTTCCAGTGCCTGATAGATAGGCACGGTGCCCACCGGCACGGCGCTGCCGCGAATGATCCACTCGCGGGTGGGGTGAATGTGGCGGCCCGTGGACAGGTCCATCACGGTATCGGCCCCCCAGCGCGCGGCCCAGATCATCTTGCCCACCTCTTCCGGAATGGAACTGGTGACGATGCTGGTGCCCAGGTTGGCGTTCACCTTCACGCGAAAGTTGCGGCCAATGACCGTGGGTTCCAGTTCCGGGTGGTTGATGTTGGCGGGAATCACCGCGCGGCCCCGCGCCACCTCGGCGCGCACGAACTCGGGGGTGATCTCGCGCGGGATGCTCGCCCCGAACGCCTGCCCGGGGTGCTGCGCGGTCAGGTCAAAGCCTTCTTCCTGGCGCAGCGACTCGCGCAGGGCCACGAATTCCATCTCGGGCGTGATCTCGCCCCGGCGCGCGGCCTGCAACTGGGTGATGTCGGCACCGGGACGGGCGCGGCGGGCCCGGGGCACCCGGGGAAAAGGCAGCGGGCCGCTGCGGTCCAGCGCGGGGTGGTGCCGCTGGGGCTGCACCTCCAGCCGGGCGTCACCGGCTAGCCAGGGGCGGGCGTGGCCCAGGCCGGCGCGCAGGTCTACGGTCACGGCGGGGTCGGTGTAGGGGCCGCTGGTGTCGGGCACCAGCAGCGGGGGGTTGGGCACGCTGCGGGTCAATTCACCCACGCGCACCAGGGTGGGCGACTGGTGAATGCGCCGCGCGGGCACGCGCACGCCAGCGTGCAAGGTGCCGCTCAGGTACACCTTCTCGCTGCCGGGAAAGGGGGTGGTCAGGTCGGCGTCCAGAGTGGGCTGGGGCAGGTCAGGCAGGGTGGGCATGGGGCCTCCGAAAGGCAACAGAGCAGGGACGGCCGGGCGCGCAGGGCACCCAGCAAGGGCGGTGAGAACCGTCACCAGAAATGAACCGCAGACCGCTTCAGCCGGCGGTGTTCATGCGCTTTTTTTAGTGGCTCAACACAACAACGCCCCCCTCACGCGTTCGGAGGGGGGCAAAAACCACACGTGGCCTTGGCACCCGTCACGCTCCCTCCGCTGGCACAAACCAGATCAGGTTCCTAGGGTTGAACACGCTGTTCTCTCAGCCGCCCCCTGTGAGCGGCACCCCTGGTGACTGCGGCGAGTGTACACCGCGCCCCGGAAAAATCAAGGCAGGCGCCTGGGCAGACGCAGGTGCTTTACTGAACCTGTGTTCACTGCGCCCCCACCCCGGAGCTGGCTTCTGCTCACCCTCGCCCTGCTGCCCCTGACGCTGCCCTCCGCCCGCGCCCAGGACGAGCCGCGCGCTCCAGTGAAGACCAGCACCCAGACCTGCGGGGCCTACACCCTGCGCCTGGCCGAAAACGGCTTCGGCGACCCCGAGGACCGCGTGAGCCTCGTGCGGGGCGGCGCCACCTACGCTTCGGTCTCCGACACGGCGGTCAGCGTAGACTGGTGCCGCGACGTGACCGGCGACGGCGTGCCAGAGGTGCTGCTGGCCGGGTTTTCGGGCGGGGCACACTGCTGCTTTACCCATACGCTGTACTCGCTGACCACACCGCCCAGAAAGCTGCTCACCGTGTTCAGCGCCCACAGTGAAACCATCACTCCACGGCAGCTGGACGGCCAGGGGCCCCTGGAACTGTTCGTCTCGGACTGGCGGTTTGCCTACGCCTATGGCCTGAGCTTTGCCGAGAGTGTGCCCCTGCTGAACGTGTACTCGTACGTGGGTGGGCAGTACGTGGACAACACCCGGGCCTTTCCAGGGGTGCTGCGCGGCTTCCTGACGAAACAGGTGACCGATAAAACCGGCGGCGGCGAGGTGCTGGCCGATTACGCCACCCTGCTGGCCATTGGCAAACCCGGCGAGGCGCAGGCGTTCGTGCAGAAGCTGCCCGCCCGCTTTCGCACGTGGCTGGGCAACTATGGCCCCGACATCCGCCACGCCATGAACGACTACGGCCTGAGCGACTGGCCGGTGCGCGCGGGCGTGCCCTTCAGTGCCCCGCGCCTGGGGCTGGGGGGCTCGTTCAGCGGCCCCGGCGTGCGCGAATACCTGGGGCTGGTGGGGGGCGGCACCCAGGCCACCCTGCGGCTGTACCGCGCCCAGGGCGGCCGGATCGTGGCTGGCCCGCCGCTGATGACGGTGCCGGCGCGGCAGGCCGAACCCGATTATCTGGACACGGCCTGGGCCCCCGTGACCACCGTGCGCCGCACGGGAGGCCGCGACGACGTGCTGGTCCGTGACGACCGCAGCGGCAGCGTGCGCTACGTGGCCTACCGGGTGGGCGCGGGCACCCTGACCGAACTCAAGGCCGATCCCCTGGCGGTGGCGGCCGGCCTGCTGGGCGACCTGAGCACGCTGGCGCGCCATGTGGCCTCGCAGTACCGCGACACACCCCGCACCGCCGCCCAGAACGCCGAGGTGCAGCGCCGCATTGACGTGGCGGTGCAGCGCGCCCGGCCCTGGCTGGACCGCCTGGACAGCCCAGAGGTGGATCTGCCCCTGGACCGGCTGGGCAACTTCACGTTTGGCAGCGTAGAGCTGACCGTGGACCGGACGGACCGGGCGCAAGTGGTGGCGCCCGTGATCCTGGGGCTGACCGACGCCCGCACCGACAGCGAATACATTGACGGCGACCGCTTCACCCTGACCGTGAACCTGCAGCGCGCTGCGCAGGGCTGGGCGGTGCAGTCCTGGACGCTGAGCCCGCGCAAGGGCGAGCTGTACAAGGACTGATCTGGTTTCCGAAACATGCCCTCAGGTGTGACGGAACTTTTTCGATCAGAGGGACTCGCAGAGCGGCGCAGCGGAGAAGGAACAACTACGGATTCTCAGGAATTGGGCTGGAACAGCGCCGAAGGCGGGGAACATCCTGTTCTTTCCTGGATGTTCCAGAAATGGACGGCAGTCCGTATGAGTGCCGCCCTGGGCCGCCCCACGTCCACCCCGGCCCCGGTACGCTGGGCCCCATGCGGCAGAACATCAGCAGTGGCAGTCCCTGGGAAGCGCAGGTGGGGTACTCTCGCGCCGTGCGCGTGGGCAACGTGGTGCAGGTGGCCGGCACCACCGCCACTGTGAACGGCGAGGTGGTGGGGATAGGCGACCCCGCCGAGCAGACCCGGGTGATTCTGGCGATCATCCGCCGCGCGCTGGAAACGGCAGGCGCCCGGCTGGAAGACGTGACCCGCACCCGCATCTATGTCACAGATATCGCCCGCTGGGCCGAGGTGGGCGCGGCCCACGGCGAGGTCTTTGGCGACATTCGCCCGGCCACCACGATGGTGCAGGTGGCCGCCCTGATTGACCCGTTGCATCTGGTGGAAATCGAGGCCGAGGCGATCATTGCGAACTGAGGCGCGCCTGGCCGACCTGTTGGCCCAGGACCGGCAGCTGCGCGCGGTCCTGGGCGCCGATCCGCGTTTTTCGCACGTGGTCGCCTACGGCAGCGTGCCGCAGGGCCGCGCCGACGCCTGGAGCGATCTGGAATACTGGGCCTTTGTCGCCCCTGGCGCAGTGGTGAGCGCCGAGGGCTGGCTGCGGGCACACCTGCCTGTGCAGCACTTCGTGGTCAACGAGTTCGGCACGCCCACGGCCATCCTTCCGGGCCTGCACCGCGTGGAACTGCATGTCGAGGCCGCCACCCGTCTGCCCGAGATCGAGACCTGGACCCCGCAGCAGGTTCACCCCGCGCGCATGCTGGTGAGGGACACAGACGGGCGACTGGCCGGGCATCTGGCGGTGCTGGCCACGCGCCGCGCCGACCCGGCGGGTGAGGGGCCACGCCTTCTGGACCGCCTGCTGAACTGGCTGGCCTTTGGGCTGAATGTGCTGGCACGCGGCGAGCGCGTGCGGGCCCACGAACTGCTGGGCTGGGTGCAGGGCGGCTTATTGCGGCTGGCCCGCCTGCAGGAAGGCGCAACCGGACACTGGCCGAATGCCTCGCGCGCGGCCGAACAAGAGCTCAGCGCAGCCGCCCTGGCCCGCTACGCCAGCGTCACGGCGGACCTCGCCGGACTGGAACAGGCGTATACCCACGCCGTGGCCTGGACCCTGCAGCTGGCGGAGGACCTGGGCCTGCCCCTGTCGGCGGCGCTGGCCGCCGAGTTGCGGGCGTGGCCGGACCACATGGCGCCGTAGCCTGTGGGCATGACCCAACGCCGCTGTGACCTCTGGCCCCGCCTGTCCCTCCACCGCACGGCCTTGACGAGGGGCGCTTGACCCCCTTGCCCCCCGGCACCCCCCGACTGGGCCTGGGGCTGGCCGCGCTGGGCCGCCCCGGCTACATCAACCTGGGGCACGGCGCGGACCTGCCCGGCAAGGGGGTGGACGACCTGCGCGCCCAGACCTGGGCGGTACTGGACGCGGCCTGGGCGGCGGGCGTGCGGTACTTCGACGCCGCGCGCAGCTACGGCCGGGCCGAGGCGTTTCTGGGCGAGTGGCTGCGGGACCGCCTTCCCCAGGGCGCGGTGATCGGCAGCAAGTGGGGCTACACCTACGTGGCCGACTGGCGCACCGACGCCGAGGTGCATGAGGTCAAGACCCATGACCTCGCCACCCTGGCGCGCCAGTGGCCCGAAACCCAGGCGGCACTGGGCCGCGCGCCGGACCTGTACCTGATTCATTCGGCCACGCTGGATTCGGGGGTGCTGGAGAACGCCGAGGTGCTCTCGAAGTTGGCGGAGCTGGCCCAGGGGGGCGTGCGCGTGGGCCTCAGCACCAGTGGGCCGGGGCAGGCCCAGACCCTGCGCCGCGCCCTGGCGGTGCAGGTGGACGGCGCCTGTCCGTTTGGCGCTGTGCAGGCCACCTGGAACCTGCTGGAGCCCTCGGCGGGCCCCGCCCTGGCCGAAGCCCACGCGGCAGGCTGGACCGTGGTGGTCAAGGAAGCGGTGGCCAATGGCCGCCTGAGTGCACGCGGGCTGACCGGGCAGGGCGACGTGCCCCCGGCGCTGCGGGACGCCGCCCGCGCGCAGGGCGTGACCCCGGACGCGGTCGCCCTGGGCGCGGCGCTGGCCCAGCCGTGGGCCGACGTGGTGCTCAGTGGGGCGGGCACACCGGACCAGTTGGCGCAGAATCTGGCGGCGCGGCGGGTGACTGTGGACGCTGAACCGCTGCTTTCCGCTCTGAAGCAGGAGCCAGGGGCCTACTGGGCGGCCAGATCGGCCCTGCCCTGGACCTGAAGGCTGGGGGACGCGCCCGGGTGCCCGGCCGCGCTGGGAGGACGTTTCGCTCACGGGGGCCTGTCCTCACCCGCGCCCGGCCCAGCCGGAGGGTGCTGGCCCCGCCATAATGGCGGGTGTGTCGCCGCACCCTCTGGAGCCCCCTTTGCCCCCTCGGCCGCCAGCCCAATGACGGCGTCTGGGGTGCCCCATGACTGAGCTGCCGCCAGAGCTGTCCCACTACGAGGTTCATCTGCCCCAGCGGCGCACCGCAGAGCGGATTGACGCCCTGCTGGACCTGGCGGGCGGCGACCACCCGCTGCCCGACACCACGGCGCTGCTTCAGCACGCCCATACGCTGGCTGTGGAACTGGCCGACGAGGCACGCGCCGCGCAGACTGAGGTGCAGCTGGCCCTGCGGCTGGACGGTGAGGCGGCCCTGACCTTGGCCCGCGCGGCGCAGGCCCGGTTTGAGCGCCTGAACGACACGGCCATGGAAACGCAGTGCGCGCTGCGGCAGGCCGAGTTGCTGATGCCGCAGCCGGTCCAGGCCCTGACCGCCAGCCTCGTGGCTGCCGCGCTGGCCGGGGAAGCGGGCGCCGACGAACCCCGCGCCCAGGCGCAGCGCCGGGCCGGCGAGCTGTACAGCGCGCTGGGCGATGAACAGGCCGCCATCAGTGCCTACGAACAGGCGCTGATCCTGACCGAGGACCAGAAGCCCCAGGCCAGGGACCTGCCGGTGCTGCTGGCCCTGGGCAGCCTGCACATGCGCGCCAACCAGCCCGACGAGGCCTTCCGGGCCTACCGCATGGCCGGGCACTTGGCCCACCTGGAAGGCACCGCCGACCACGCCGACGCGCTGGGCGGCCTGGGGGTTTCCTACGGCGTTCAGGGCGACCATGCCCGGGCGCTGCAGTTTCTGGACAGGGCGGCGGGGCTCAGCTCGCTGCTGGGCGACGACCGCCGGCACACCCGCTACCTCAACCTGATGGCCTCGGCCCACGCCAAACGCGATGAGCACGCGCAGGCCACCGCCGTGTTCGAGCGGAGCATGACGGCGGCGGCGGCGTCCGGCAAACCGGACGTCCTGGTGATCACCCTGCTGAACGTGGCCGAGTACCTGCTGCAGCAGGGCCGCCCGGACGAAGCAGCCACCCTGCTGGAGCGGGCCCTGCCCCTCAGCCAGCGGGCGCGGCTGTCCAGCGCCGAGCGGCGCGCGCAGCGGCTGCTGGTCACGCTGGCCCTGACCAGGGGCGACCCCGCCCAGGCCCTGGCGCACGAGCAGGCCTGGGCGGCCCTGGAACTCGCCGCCCAGGCGCGTCAGTACCAGCGTCAACAGCAGCTGCGCGACGCGGCGGCCCAGGCCGAGCTGCACCTCGCGCTGCGGCGCGAACGCCGCGAGGTCCGGGCCAGCCTCGCAGCGGCGCTGGGCGAGGCCTCGGCGCGCGCCGACGAGTTGCGCCGTCAGGTGGAAACCTGGAAGGGCAGTTCCATTTACGACCTGCAAAGCGGCGCCCGCTCGGCGCTGTACGGCACCGAGCAGCTCACGCAGCACTTCAAGCGCAGCCTGCGCGCCAAAACCCACCTGTCGGTGGCGGTGGTGGGCGTGGAGGTCACCACCGTCAGTGTGGGCGGCGCGGGCCAGCTGCTGGCCGACACAGTGCTGCAGACCATGAGGCAGTTGCTGGAACAGAGCGTGCGCGAAACCGATGTGGTGGCCCGCTTTGACGACTGGAAGTTCATGGTGATCTTCCCGGATACCCCCACGGCCGGCGCCCAGATTGCCCTGCAGCGGCTGCTGGAGGCGGCGGCCGCCCACGACTGGAAGGCGCAGGGGCTGAACACCCCGCCCACCCTGTACATCGGTCTGGCCGGCCGGGGCTTTCTTCAGGGCGCCCAGTTGCTGCTCAACGCCGCCGATGAAGAGCATTACCGCGCCCGCCGTGAGGGCCCCAACCAGCTGTGTGTGGCGCAGTGACAGGAAGCGCCCTGTCCTGCCCAGAGCCCAGCAGAGCAGCGGGTGGGCAAGGCGCGGTTCAGAGCGACGCTGTCCTGAACAGGCCGCTTGAATGGGTGCTGGCCTGTCCTGGGGCCGGCAGCGGTCTGACAGCGGTGTTCCGTTGAGGGGAGGCCCTCACCGCCACCTCAACCGCTGTCTGTCGCGGTCACTCGCGCCGCTCGCCCCAGAGGACCTGAAGGTGAACCCTTCAGGTCCTCTGGTTCCCGCTCTGACACCGCCGCCCCGGGCCCTTGCGGAGCGGCCGGGCACCCTGAGAGCGAGATCGGCCGCCACTGGCCGCCGGGCACCGACGACCCCTCTTGAAAGCAGACGACGCCTGACCAGGGGCGGCCCAGGACTGCTCCCAACCCACCCAGCTTCACGTGCCCTCACAGCGCCACCGGGCGCGGACCTGAGCGCCACCCCCAACCCATCTGCGACGAACGACGTGCATGTCCGCGCCAGCCGGCGACGGGGGTGGAACGGAGAGCGACGTTTAGCCCAGTGCGCCCGCCACCGCCTCCGCCAGCCCCTGCGCCGCGTGCAGTCCCAGCGTGTCGGCCTGGGGGCCACCCAGCAGCAGCCACGTGTGCTCGTCCAGCGCTTCAAAGGTGGGCAGACCATTCGCGCGCCCGCCGGGCAGGGCCAGCCACGCGCCCGGCACGTCCGCAAGGCTGCGGCCCAGGTGCAGGGCGTCTGTGGCCAGCACCGGCAGCCTGTCCATCAGCGCCACCAGATCTTCCAGGGTTTCGCGCCGCAGGCCGGTGGGCACCCCGGTCAGTTGCCCGCCCGAGGGCTGGTAGCCGTGCGGATCGCGCCCGTGCAGCGGCGGAATCAGGGTATAGGCGCCGTGCTGCGGGCGCAGGGTCAGCCCGCCCGCGCGCAGCACCGGGCTCTGCGCCGTGCTGGGCGCCGCGAGGTGCGGCGTCTGGCGGTAGGCGCGGGCGTGGCGGGTGTGCACGCCCAGCGCGCATTCGGCCAGCCAGGGCCCCCCGGCGCCGGCCGCCAGCACCACGGCGCGCACCGGCACAGTCAGGGTCTCGTGGGTCACGATCTGGTGGGTGTTCGTGACGGTCAGACGTTCCAGGTACAGCCGCCCGCCGGGCTGGGGTGCCGCGCGGGTGTTCAGCAACAGGTCCACTCCTGCCCGGATGGCCGCCTGTGCGGCGTGCAGGGCCACGTGGCCGGGGCGGTAGGTGGCGGCGTCCCGGTCCACCTCGGCCCAGGGCAGCGCGGCGGGGTCCACCAGGGCCAGACTGTCCGGCCAGGGGGCCAGGGCCTCCGGCGTGGGCACGCGCCCGGGGGCCGCTTCAGCATGCAGGGCCACCAGGGGACGCGTCTCCCAGCCCACATCCCCCAGGGCCTGCAGGGCCGCGCGGGTCCAGTCGGCCGCCGGGTGCAGCGCGGGGTCCAGGCCCAGGCGGCTCCACACGCCGGGGGCCAGAATGGTCGCGCCTTCCTCATTGGGCAGCCCGCCTTCCTCCACCAGCAGCACCCGCAGGGCCGGAGCCTGCTGGCGCAGGAACAGCGCGGCGGCGGCCCCCATGCGCCCGGCGCCCACCACAGCCACGTCGTAGGGCGAAGGCGCAAAGGGCTGGCCCACATGGGCCCACACGCGGCCAGGGGCAGGCAGGGGCGGCGCACTCATAGCGGCCATGATGCCGCGCCCGCGCGCCCAGGGCCTGCATGGCCCAAGGGCGGCTCAAGGGGCGCGCACTTCTCACCGGGCTGTCAGATGGCCGCCAGTCTGGGCTGCGTATACTCGGCCTTGATCATGCCTGAAGGAACTGCTCTGCTTCCTGGGGTGCCGGGGAGCCGCCGCTGCCTGCGCCGCGTTCCTGCGGGCCACAGTGCGCCTGTGGGGTCCTGGGCGCGCGCCGCACTCACGGCCGCTCTGGCGCTGCTGCCCCCGGCGGCCGGCGCGCTGAACGTGCGGGTGCTGGTGGCCTCTGGACCGCAGCTGACGGTTCGCCTTCCCCTCACCGCCCCCGCCACCCCCGGGCTGGGCGTGCCCGCGCCCCTGACGCCAGCGGGCCCCGCCTCCACCCAGACCTGGACCGTGGGGGTCTCGGGCACCCAGCTCACCCTGAACGGCCAACCCACCGGCAACAGCGCGCTGTACCTGCCGCCCGCGCCCGGGGCCACCGTGGACATTGCGGGCCGCAGCTACCGGGGCGGCCTGCACCTGCGCGCCGAGAACGGCAAGGTGCAGGGCATCAACGTGGTGGATGTCGAAGACTACCTGCGCGGCGTGGTACCGGCCGAGATGCCCGCCTCGTGGCCCCCGGCAGCCCTGGCGGCGCAGGCGGTGGTGGCCCGCACCTACGTGGCCGCCCGCCTGAACCCGGCTGCCCCCTATGACACCTGCGCCACGGAAAGCTGCCAGGTGTACCCCGGCGTCAGCGCCGAAAAACCGCAGACCGACGCCGCCGTGAACGCCACCCGCGCCCAGGTGGTGGCCTACGGGGGCCGGGCAGCCAGCACCTATTTCAGCAGCGACTCCGGGGGCTTTACCGCCTCCAGCGCCGAGGTCTGGGGCACCGCCCTGCCCTACCTGAACGCCAAGGCCGATCCTTTCTCGGCCGGGGGGCCGCGCGCCCGCTGGCGCGTGGAGGTGCCGCAGAACAGGGTGCAGGCCCTGGCGGGCGAGTACGGGGTGCGCACGCCCCTGAAGAGTGTGGCGGTCAGCCGCGTCAGCGAATCGGGCCGGCCGCTGGAAATCACCCTGATCGCCAGCGGGGGCACGGTGAAACTGGCCGGCGCCCGCGCCGGGGGCTTTATCCGCGCGCTGGGGGCGCCGGGCACGCGGGTGACCCTCGCAGGCCTGAACCCCCTGGTGATCGAAGGCAGCGGGGCCGGGCACGGCGTGGGCCTCTCGCAGTACGGGGCGCTGGGGCTGGCCAAGGCGGGTTACACCCACCTGCACGTGCTGGGCTTTTACTACCCCGGCACCAGCCTGGGCACCCTGGCCAGTGGGGGTGGGGGGCAGCCGGTCCTGGCCTCGGGCCCGGCGCTCCCAGGGCTCGGGCGGCCCGGCCTGGACCTGCCGGGGCTGGCTCTCGCTGAGAGGGCGCTGCTGGCCGCCGCGCCGGGCAGGGCCGCCCAGTGACGCGGGCCGTGACCCCACCTCGCAGCCGTCCGGCCCGCCGCGTCCGCCGCCAGCTGCTGGGCGCCCTGCTGGCCCTGGGGCTGCTGGGCGGCGCCCAGGCCCGCACCGTCAAGATCATCAGCGCCGACACCCTGGAACTGCGGCAGGTGGACGGCCAGGAACTGGTGATCATTGCCGGCGAGAGCGTGGAACTGCGCGTGGATGACGATGTGGTGCGTGCCAAGCGAGTGGAATTCAACCGCACCCGGCGCACCCTGACCCTGGTGGGTGCGGCCAGCTACCGCAGCGCCAAGGATGCCCAGGACCTGCGCGGCGAGAACCTGGTCGTGGAACTGGGCCAGGAGCAGATCAGCGGCGAGGACGTGCTGATCAGTGACGCGGCGCTGGAGATTCGCGGCGCCGAGGTGGAACGCATCCCTGGGCAACTCCGGGCCACGGGCGGCTATTTCACCACCTGCGCCCGCTGCGGACGCACCCCGAACGACTACGCCTTCCGCGCCGAGCGCCTGATCGTGTACCCGGGCGACCGCCTCGTGGCCTACCGCGCGCAGGTGCTGCTGGCCGACGTGCCGGTGTTCTTCCTGCCGGTGCTGGTGCTGCCCCTGAACGACAAGGACCGCCAGCCCCGCCTGGAAATCGGCCGCGACGCGGTGGACGGCTACACCGTGCAGGCCGACCTGCCCTTTTCCATTGGCTCCAGCACGCTGGGCACCACCCTGCTGCGCTACTACCAGAACCGCAGCCCCAGCGTGGGGCTGGGGGTGGAGTTGCGTTCCTACGCGCCGCTGCCCTACGTGGACCGGGTGAACCTGTACGCGCTGGCCAACCCCAGACCCGTGGGCCAGAGCGGCTACGACGTGGACCTGAATTTCGGCGTACGCGGGCGCATTCCCCTGGCCACCGCCACCCGCGACCTGGACTACTCGCTGGACGTGACCCGCCGCGACATCGGCCGGGCGGCCACCGACCCCGAGCGCGGCGTGACCCGCGTGAACTTCAGCGCCAGGGCGGAATATCCCCTCTTCAGCGCCGAATTCAACTACGTCAACCGCTTTGGGCCGCCGCCCACCACCGCGCTGGGCGAGGTGCTGGCCACCCCTGAAGTGGTCGTGGACCCGAAGCCCTACACGAATGGCGGCCTCAGCGCCGACTTCCGCGTGAAAGCCGGCCTGTACACGGCGCGCGTCAATCCGCTGGCCCGCAGCGTGGCGGGCCAGGGCCCGAACATCACCACCAGCCGCCTGGAAGAGCAGCACGCCATCTCGTACACCGCCAAACCCTGGCGGGACGCCGACCTGACGCTGAACAACACGTTTACTGGGCGCTACTACGGCACCGGGGCCCGCACGGTGGATCTGCGGCTCAGCGGCCAGCTGACCCAGCGCTTTAACACCACGAATTCGTTCACAGTCAGCGCCGCCTACAACCGCATAGAGGGCACCAGCCCCTTTGCGTTTGACGCCCTGAGCGGCCGCCTGCTGGAAGCGCCGATCAGCGTGAGCGTCAACACCGTGCCCGTGCGCGACGTGAACTTCAGCGTGAGCAGCAGTCGCAACCTGTTCGTGCGCCCGGCGCAGCAGCCCACCACCTTTACCCTGAATGTGAACCGGAAGCCCCTGACCCTGAGTTCCTCGGCCACAGTGGACCTGCTGGACAAGGAACTGGATTCGTTCAGCTTCAATGCCACGCTGGCCGACCCGGATGCCGGCAAGGTCACCGTGACCCCCGCCCAGCCGGCCACCGCCACGGCCCCCGCCCGTCCGGCCACCGCCACCCGCACCAGTCGCTGGCCCGCACCAAAACTGAGCCTGACCGCCAGCGGCAGTTACACCAAAGAGCAAGGCCCCGGCCCGCTGACCGTGACAGCCACGGTCAATGGGGACGAGCGCAGCGACTTCTTCTCGGCGTCGGTCACGCACGCCATGCGCACGCCGGAGATCACGGCCGTGGGTGTGCGCTACAACCTCAGCGGCACGCGCGACACGGTGCTGAACAGCCTGCGCCTGTCGGGCAGCGAGACCCTGAATCCGCCCACCGGGCAGCTGGTCGGTGACGCCACACTGACCTGGCGCGGGCGCTACGAGTTCAAGACGACGCACAACCTCCGCCTCGTGCGTGTTCCTGGCGCCACCGACAGCGGCACCATCTTCTTCAGCGTCGGCACGGTGGGCGGCGCCGCCACCAACTGGAACCTGTCCTACGGCGGCCCCTACGATCTGGGGCGCGGGGGGTTTACCCGTCCGGCCCTGACCGGCAGCTTCAACACCACCCGCCCGGGGCAGAGCCTCTCGCTGAGCGCTGCCGTGAACACCCCCGGCCTGGACCAGCCGCGCCTGGAACTGGCCCGCGCAGACGTGAGCGCCGCCTGGAATGCCGAGCGGTTCTCGGCCTCGGGGCGCGCGATCTACACCCGCACCCGCGAGGGCACCTTCCCGGACGACAAGGCCCGCGACCGCCTGTCGCTGGAACCGCTGCGCTTCAGCGTGGGGCTGGGGCGCGCGGGGCAGCCGCCCGGCGCCTACGTGACCCTGGGCCTGCGCCAGAGCTTCGAGTGGCTCGACGGCGTGCGGCAGAACCCGCAGCCGCTCTCGCCCGTGCTGGGCCTGACCATTGACCGCTGCTGCTGGGCGCTGCAGGCCGAAGCCGACCTGGGCCTGCGCCGCTTCCGGGTGGCGGTGGGCCTGCCGGGCCAGACCTACTACCCCCTGTTCGACCTGGAGCGCGACCGCGTGAACGTGCCGCTGCTGCCCACCCTGCCCTGACCCCCCGGAGGTCCCTCATGCGCCGCCTGCCCCTTCTGCTCACCCTGGGCCTGCTGACCGCCGGCACCCTCACCGCCTGCACCGGCACCGAGGAAGCCCCGACTCCTCTGCGCCTCGTGGTGCTTGAAGGCACGACCACCCTGCGCACCCTGACCCTGCGCGGCGGCACCAACACGGCGCCCACGGTGACCCCGGGCCCCACCGCCAGCGTGACCGGCGGCGTCAGCGTGCACCCCACCACCGACGCCCGGCAGTTCCTGCTGGTGCGCACCGAGGCCGTGGAAAGCCGGACACCTGACCTCGCGGTGACCACCACCTTCCCGGCGCCCGGTCTTACGCCAGTGTGCTTCACGCGCGCCGCGCAGAACCCGGGCCTGGACCGCCTGCTGGTGCTCAGCGACTGCAGTGGCTCGCAGGGGCTGGCGCTGTACCAGGGCGCGCGCCTGGTGTGGCAGACCACGCTGCCCCCCTTCCTGGCACCCACCCCCGGCCCCGGCACCCCCCCGGTGCGCCTGGCCGTGCAGGGCGAGGTGGGCGTGGTGGCCCGGCCTCGCCTGGGCGGCGGCAGCGAGGTGCTGCGTGTGGCCGTGCCGCTGGGCGGCGCCGCGCCCCAGGTCAGCGATCCGCAGCCTACGGCGGCCATCTACGATCTGGCGGCCTACGGCACGGAGGTCCTGGCCGCCACCGACACGGGCGTGCAGCGCCTGAACGCCGCTGGCCTGCCCGACCCCACCACCACCATTAACGCCCTGGGCACAGCGCGCTACGACCGGCTGTGGACCGGCGCCCCCGGCGGGCGCCTGCTGGCGGCGTGGCGCAGCGATGTGGGCACGGGCCTGGGCCCCCAGCCGCTGCGGGTGTGGAACGGCACCTCCACTGGCCCGAACAGCGCGGCCACCATCACGACCTTCAGCGACCTGCGCGACCTCACCTTTACCCCCGACGGCTACCTGTACGCCCTGACCGCCACGACCCTCACCCGCGCCGATACCCTGCTGGGCCTGCAAAGCGGCACCTGGAACGCCGCGCCGCTGCCGGGCACTTTCACGGGCGCCCGCAGCGTGACGTGGGTGGTGCCGCCGGAAGCGCCGTAAACGGGGCGGGCCATGGGCTATGGGCCATGAGCTTTGGGGATTGACCCCATGGCCCATAGCTCATAGCTCCTCAAGCAGCCCCAGCACCAGCCTTGTCACCCCGCCGCGCAGGCCCAGCAGGGGCGCGCCGCCGCGCACCAGCACGGCGGCCACCGCGCCGCTCTGGGCGTCAAACCCCAGGGCGGTGCGGGTGGCGCGGGCCGCGCCGTCGTGCCAGCGCAGGGGGCCCCGGGCAAACCAGCCGGGCGCCACGCCGCTGAGCGCCGGGGGCAGGCCGGGCGGGCGAACTGTCTCTGACCACGCGCTGGCCGAGCGGCCGGCCCACTGCGCCTCGGCAAAGGTCAGCAGGTCCTCGGCGGTGCCAAACAGCCCGCCCGCTCCGGCCAGCGGGCCAAACCCAGTGGGCGGCGCGGTGACCTGATCGGGCTGCTGCAGGCCCACCCCCAGCGCCAGCGGCCCGGTGACCCAGCGCGCCAGCGCGCGGCCATACCCGGCGGCGCTGAAGGCCTCGCCCGCCGCGTGGGCCGCCGCCAGGGCCAGCAGGCCCACCCCCAGGTTGGAATACACAAAACGCCCCCCGGGCCGGGCCCAGCGCCGGGCACTGGCGACCACGGCGGCCGGGTCCATGCCGCCGTAGGGATCGTGAAAGCGGGTGAAGGTGGTCACCGCCACCCGCGCCGGGTGCATGGGCAGCCCCGCTGTGTGGGTGGCCAGGGTGCGCGGGGTCATAAAGGGGGGTAACCCTCGCAGCGGGCCGCCCAGCCCGGCCAGCGGCCGGTCCCAGTCCAGGTGCCCAGCCGCCTGCAACGCCGAGACCAGCGCCGCCGTGAAGGGTTTGCTCACGCTGGCGAGTTCAAAGCCCTGCCTGGGGCGCACGGGCCCAAAGGCGTGCACCGCCCGCGCAGGCCCCCGCGCCACCGCCACCACGCCGCCGCGCGCCGTGACCTGCCGCAGCAGCGGCCGTAGCCGGGTCAGGTCATGGCCCAGCACTTCGCTGTAGGCCCGCAGGGCGGCGCGCGCCGGGTCTCTGAACATGGCCGCAGCCTATCCCGGCACGCCGCCGGCTTGACATGGTTCCGTTCTGCCTTTAATCTGCTGGCGCTGGTCCGGTAGTGTAGCGGTTAGCATATCTGCCTGTCACGCAGAAGGTCGCGGGTTCAAATCCCGTCCGGACCGCCAGAAGAAGAAAGAGGTGCCTCCAGGGGTGCCTCTTTTTCGTGTCGCGGGCTGGGCGCGCTCCCCCAATGTCCCCCGGCGAATGGGGGCCCACATGACTTCCTGCCGGCGCGCTTTGCCGTATCATGCGCCCCGGTTTCGCACGGCGTCCGTGAGCTGCGCTCCGAACCCCGCGCACGGCGAGCCTATCCCCACTTTCGGAGGAGGACGCCCCTCATGACGACCCCCAACAGCTTTTCCACCACCGACGCCGCCGAACTCTACCAGGTGCCCAACTGGTCGGGCGGCTGGTTCCGCGTCTCTGATAAGGGCCAAGTGGACGTGACCCCCAGCCCCGGCCTGCACGCGCCGCTGCGCGCCATCGTGGATGAAATCGTGGACCGGGGCGAGAGCCTCCCCGTGATCCTGCGCTTTCCCCAGGTCATCTCGGGGCGGGTCAAGCACCTGAACGAGGCGTTTGGCAAGGCCATTGCCGAATACGGCTACAGCGGCCATTACCAGGGCGTCTTTCCCATCAAGGTGAACCAGCGCCGCGTGGTGGTCGAATCGGTGGCGGCGGCCGGCTACGACTACGCCCACGGCCTGGAAGCCGGCTCCAAGGCCGAGCTGGCCCTGTGCCTCGCCCAGAAGATGCACCCCGACGCCCTGCTGTGCTGCAACGGCTTTAAAGACGACGGCTTTATCAAGCTCGCGCTCTGGGGCCGCACGCTGGGCAAGAACGTGGTCATCACCATCGAGAAATTCTCGGAACTGGACCGGATTCTCAAGCAGGCCAAGGCGCTGGGCGTCAAGCCGGCGGTGGGCGTGCGCTTCAAACTGCATGCGCGCGGCTCTGGTCAGTGGGAGGAATCCGGCGGGGATCAGGCCAAGTTCGGTCTGAACGCCTACGAGCTGCTGCGGGTGGTCGAGCGCCTGAAAGAAGAGGACATGCTCGACAGCCTGGTCATGCTGCACACCCACATCGGCTCGCAAATCACTGACATCCGCCGCGTGAAAGTGGCGGTGCGCGAGGCCACCCAGACCTACGCGGGCCTGATTGCGGCGGGCGCGCAGCTGAAGTACCTGAACGTGGGCGGCGGCCTGGGCGTGGACTACGACGGCTCCAAGACCACCTTCTATGCCTCCATGAACTACACCGTGGGCGAATACGCCGCCGACGTGGTGTACACCGTGCAGGAGGTATGCAAGGTGCGCGAGGTCCCGGAACCCGTGATCGTCTCGGAATCTGGCCGGGCCCTGACCGCCCACCACGCGGTGCTGATTCTGCCGGTGGTGGACGTGACCGGCCCCACCCGTGACCTCGAAGACCTGCCCCCTGCCAGCGACGAGAGCCACCAGATCGTCAAGGACATGGAAGAGATCCTGGGCAACATCACCGGGCGCAACTACCGCGAGATGTACAACGACGCGGTGGGCGACAAGCAGACGCTGCACAACCTCTTTGACCTGGGGTACGTGACGCTGCAGGACCGCGCCCGGGGCGAGGCGCTGTTCAACGCCATTCTGCGCCGCATTGCCAAACTGATTCAGAACGAGAAGTACGTGCCTGACGAACTGGAAGACCTGCAAAAGGTGCTGGCCGACAAATTCATCTGCAACTTCTCGCTGTTCCAGAGCCTGCCGGATAACTGGGCGATTCAGGCGCTGTTTCCGATTGTGCCGCTGGACCGCCTGAATGAAAAACCCACCCGGCAGGCCACCCTGGTGGACATCACCTGCGACAGCGACGGCAAGATCGAGAAGTTCATTGACCTGCGCGATGTCAAGGCCACCCTGCCCCTGCACGAACCCGGCCAGCGGCCCTACTACCTGGGCGTGTTCCTCATGGGCGCCTACCAGGACGTGCTGGGCAGCGCGCACAACCTGTTCGGCAAGGTCAGCGAGGCCCACGTCACCGTGCGGCCCGGTGGGCGTTTCAACATTGACCTCTTTGTGCGCGGCCAGAAAGCGCGGCGCATGATCGAGTCCATGGGCTATGAAGAACCCATGCTGCGCGACGCCATCGAGGACCAGGCCGACGCTGCTCTGAAGGTGGGCACCCTGAGCAACGACCAGGAGCAGGAACTGCTGGAGGACTACGGCGAGGAGCTGCTGGGCTACACGTATCTGGAATACGAGAACTGAAGAGTAAGCCGCGAGGGGCCGGGGCGTTTGCTCCGGCCTCTTCGCTGTGGCGCCCTTTTCCTGCTGCGAGCGCCGCGCCTCTCCTTGAGCGTCCCGCTTTCTTCCACCGAGCAGACCCACATCTCCCCCATCAACGTGACGCACTGTGCGCCCCCTTCAGCCCATCCGCGCTACCCTGTTCTTTATGTCGGACGCTTTGCTTACGCTGGAAATCGAAAAACTGGTCGCCGGAGGTCTGGGGCTGGCCCGTGACGAGTCCGGCGTGGTGCTGGTGCGCGGCGCGCTGCCCGGCGAACAGGTGACGGCGCGGGTGCGGGCGGGCAAGGGCGTGCGCCAGGGCGAGGTGGTGGAGGTGCTGCGCCGCAGCCCTGACCGCGTGGACGGCCCGGAGCTGCCCACCGCCGATCTGGCCCACGCCACCTACGAAGCGCAGCTGAACTACAAACGCGCCTTTGTGGAAGAGGCCCTGAGCCGCATTGCCAAGGTGCGCCACGGCGTCTCCCCCACCGTGCCCAGCCCGCAGCCCTGGGGCTACCGCAACACCGCGCAGTATCTGGTGACCCCCCGGGGGCTGGCCTACCGCGAGCGCCGGGGCAGCGAGCCCCTGGTGGTCAGCCGCGACCCCCTGGTGATGCCCGAGATTCAGGCCGTGCTGGACCGCCTGGACCCGGCCCAGCTGGACCCCGCCACCGAGGTCGCCTTCCGCGCCAGCCGCCTGACCGGCGAGGTGGTGGCGGCCCTGATCGGCGCGGGCGAGCCCCGGCAGTACCTGCGCGCCAGTAACCACCTGATGGACGCGGGCGTCGTGGGCGTGTCGCTGGCCCAGCCCGCCGGGCGCCGCTTCAGCGCGGGCGTGCGCCTGATCGCGGGCGAAAGCGAGATCCGCGAGCAGTTTGGGGACGTGCAGGTCAGCGTGTCGGCCACCGGCTTTGCGCAGGTGAACCCCGAAGCGGCGGGGCTGGCCTACCGCCGCGCGGCGCAGCTGGCGGGCCAGGGCGAACACGCTGTGGACCTGTACGGGGGGGCCGGTGCTATTGGGCGGCATCTGGCGCCCCAGTTCCGCCGGGTGACCGTGCTGGACGCCGCGCCCGAGGCCCTGGCGCGCGGCCGGCAGGACGTGGCCCAGAGCGGCGAGACGAACGTGACCTTTCGCAGCGGCGACGCCGCCCGCTTTTCCGAACTGGGCACCGATGTGATTGTGGTGGACCCCCCACGCGCCGGCCTGGAAGAGGGCGCGCGCGACCACATCCACGCCAGCACCGCCGACCGGCTGGTGTATGTCTCGTGCGACCCCGCGACCTGGGCACGCGATGTGGGCGATCTGGTGCGCCGGGGCTGGAAACTGGCCGAGGTGGTGCCGCATGACTTTTACCCCCAGACCAGCCACGTGGAAATCGTGAGCGTGCTCAGCCGCTGACCCCGGCGTGCAGATGAGGTGCCCAGAGCGGTGCTAGGGCGAACAGAGGGCCTGTCCGGCAGAGCCCCGAGCCTGAAGGCGCCGTTCACAGCCGCTTCACCCCCGAACGCTAGCCTGCCCCGCGTGACGCGCCCCCTCCTGCTCGCCCTGCTTGGTCTGCCGCTGCTTCTGTGTGCCTGTCAGGACCAGGGCGCCCGCGCCCAGACGGCCGCCCTGCAGGCCCGGGTGGACCGGCTGGAAGAGCAGCTGCGCACCCTGCAGCAGGCCCAGGCCAACCAGGCCAGCGCCCTGCCCACCGATGTGCGGCAGGTGACGGCGCAGGCGGCGGCCCAGAACTGCGCCAACAGCCTGACCCGCGAACTGGAAAGTTTCCGCGAAAACAGCCTGGACCAGCGTTACCCCACCGCCGCGCAACTGGTGCTGCCCCCCGCCTGCGCCGATCAGCGCGTGAACTGGCTGAGCCGCAGTCCCCAGACCTACACCTTTACCATCACTGACCGCGACGGGCGCGAACTGGCCCGGCAGAGCGGGTCCTAGGGGACGCCGGCCACCGGGCCCTCTTCCGGCTCGGCTTCGGGCACGATGGCAAAGGTGGTCACCTGCGTGCCCCGGAACCCCAGCACCACGGCCCACACCACCTGCGGGGCCTTTGCAAAGACCGCGCTGCGCACGTAAAAGGTTTCCCCGGCGTGCGTGAAGGTGCGCTCGCCCATCACGCGGGTTTCGGCGCCGTAGGTCTGCACGCCCGCCACCCGGTAGGCCCGGAAGGCGGCCAGGGTGCCCCACTGGCGGCGCACCTCGGGGCTGAAGCTTTGCCACAGCCGGTCGAGTTTCACCGCGTAGAACTCGGCCAGCAGGGCCCGGCCCTGGGTCAGGGTGGTCCGGTCGGCCGCCGTGACCGGCGCGGCGCCCGGCTGGGCCAACGCCAGCGGCGCCACCAGCAGCAGCCCCAGCGTGACAACACGCAGCAAAGTGGTCATGGGCCAGCGTAGGCGCCCTGAAGCTGACGCGCTGTCAGCCTGCCGACGATTGCCCTGCCGCCTGCCCCTGAAGCAGCCGCTCAATCACCACGGCTACGCCATCCTCATCGTTGCTGAGCGTCTGTTCTTCCGCCGCCGCCTGGGCTTCGGGGTGGGCGTTGGCCACGGCCACCCCGCGCCCGGCCCAGGCCAGCATTTCGGTGTCGTTGGGGGCGTCGCCGAAGGCCAGCACCTCTTCGCGGCGCACCCCCAGGTGGGCACAGAGCTGCGCCAGCCCCCAGGCCTTGCTGACCCCATCGGCCAGCACCTCCAGAAACGGCGCCCCGGAATGGGTCACCGCGAAGCCCGGCAGGTCCAGGGCCCGCACGTGGGGCAGCAGGTCGGCCGGGCCCAGCGTGGGGTGGCGCACGATGAGTTTCAGACTGGGCTCGGCCAGCACCTCGTCCAGAGAACAGGCGCCCATCTGGGCAGGATCACGGCCATGATCGCTGAGCTGGGCCAAGTCGGCGTACCCCGTCTGGGCCCTGAAGACCTCGCCGCCCTGGCGCACCGAGACGAACAGCAGCTCCGGCAGCCGCTGATGCAGCGCGTGCACCAGGGCCCGCTGGACCTCCGTGGCGATGTGGGTTTCAAACAGACACTCGCCCGTCCCCAGGTGGACGCCATACGCGCCGTTGCTGCAGAGCGCCCACGTCAGGCCCAGACTGGCCGCGCCTGCGCGCAGGGCCTGGGGCTGGCGCGCCGTGACCGGCACCACCCACAGCCCCGCCGCCTGTGCCGCCCGCAGCGCCGCGCGGCTGCGGGGGCTGAGGGTTCCAGCACTGCTGAGCAAGGTTCCGTCCAGGTCGGTGGCGATCAGGCGAATGGGCACAGGGCTCAGGGTACGCTAGCGCGCTTCCAGCACCACCACGGCCGAGGCGTGTTCCTTGGTGTGGGTCAGACTCAGGTGGGCGCGCCAGCCCCGGGCGTGCAGTTCAGCGGTGATCTCTGGGCAGAACCCCAGGACGGGCGGGGCAAAGGGAAAAGGGCCGTCCGGGGTGCGCTCGCGCTCCACCCACACGTCGCGCCAGCCGTGGGGGCGGGGCCACACCTTCTGAAAGGCCTCCTTAGCGGCAAAGCGGGCCGCGAGGCTGGGGGCGGGGTCACTCAGGCGGGCACAGTAGGCCAGCTCGGTGGGCGCAAACAGCTTTTCGGCCCGGCGGCCCTCGCGGGCCAGCATGCGGCGAATGCGCTCAATTTCAATCAGGTCATGCCCCACGGCGACAATCATGCGCCCCCAGCATACGTGCCCTATCCTGCCCCCGTGACCGGCACCGAGCCGCTGTTTCCCGAGGCCCTGCGCCTGAGCACCATTGCCGCCGCGCTGCGCGGCACGCAGCCGCTGTGGGCGGGCTTGGGCGTGGTCCGCGTGCGGGTGTTCGGGTCCGTGGCCCGGGGCGAGGCCACCCCCGCCAGCGACATTGACCTGCTGGTGGACTTTGACCCGTCGGCGCCGCGCGGCCTGCTGGACCTGATGCGCGCCCGCGAGGTGTTCGAGGCCGCCCTGGGCCGCCGGGTGGACGTGGTGACCCCCGGCGCCCTGCGGCCCCCCCTGCGCGGCGAGATTCTGGCCGACGCCGTGGACGTCTTGCCGGTGCCTGACCCCGCGCCCCGCAGCCACCGCGCCAAACGCTGGCGCTGGCGGGTGTACGACCTGCTGGGCGCCATTGACCGGGTGGCCGAGTACACCGCCGGGCACTCGCTGACCACCTTCCAGCGCGACGAGATCGTGCAGGACGCGGTGCTGCACACGCTGGCGCGCCTGGGCGAGACCACCAAGTTCATTCCGCAGAGCGTGCAGGACCGCCACCCAGAGGTGCCGTGGGCGCTGCTGCGGGATGTGCGGAATCTGGTGTCGCACGATTACTTTGGGATTGAGGCGGGGCTGATCTGGCATACGGCGCGGGTGGAGTTGCCGGGGTTGAGGGGGGGGTTGCAGGCGTTGGCGGATGGGGAGGGGGCGTGAGGGGGGGGCTTTTTGTTGGGCGATGACGGTTGCTGGCTTTGCCCCACCCCCCCAGCCCCCCTACCCCGGAGGGGCAGGGGGGAGCGGCGCTGCGCTGGCAAACGTTGACTGACGGTTCGGGGCGGCTTGGCTTCGCCCCGCGTTGTACGCCGTCGCCTTGCTCCGCCCATCTCCCCACGCCCGCGCGCTGCGCGCACGACGGCTTCCGTTGCTCGCCCCGTAGGGGTGAAGGGTGGGGACGCTGAGGGCACGAGGTTCTACTTTTGAAAGGCAAAAGCGGCTATGGCTTCTGCTGCTGTTCAAAAGTAAAACCTTCTGGGCCGCACCCAGCCTTCTTGTCCCAGCACCGCCCAGGTCCAGACGAGGCCGTCGTGCGCGCAGCGCGCGGGCCATTACGCGTCATCAGCGGATGGCGTCGAAGCCGGACACGTTAGCGGATAGAGCGAGCCATCCAATCTCAGTAGAAACTCTTGCCCAGCGCAGCGCCGCTCCCCCCTGCCCCTCCGGGGTAGGGGGGCTGGGGGGGTGGGGCAAACACGCAAACGAACTCGCCCAAACCCCTTTACTTCAGCCAACCCCTTAACTACGATAAACCACATGGCCTTGACCGACACCGAAGCCGCGCTCCTGGCCCTTATTCGCCAAACCCCCCTCGCCCCCCCTGAGGACCTCGCCCGCCGCCTGGGCACCTCCCGCGCTGCCGTGAACGTGCACGTCAGCAATCTGGTGAAAAAAGGCGCCCTGCTGGGCCGGGGTTACCTCCTGCCCCCCGAACAGGGCCCCGGCCGCGTGGTGGTCGTGGGCGGCGCCAACGTGGACGTCAAGGCCCGCACGCTGGCCCCCGTGGTGCCCGGCACCAGCAACCCCGGCACCGCCGCGCAGGCCCCAGGCGGCGTGGCGCGCAACGTGGCCGAGAATCTGGCCCGGCTGGGCGTGGCCACCAGCCTCATTGCGGCGGTGGGGCGCGACCCCCTGGGCGACTGGCTGCTGCGCGAAACCGAAGCGGCGGGTGTAGACGTGCGCCCGGTGCTGCGCGCCCCCGGCGTGGCCACTGGCACCTACACCGCCGTGCTGGACCAGGGCGGCGAACTGGTGGTGGCCGTGGCCGCCATGGCCGCCACCGACGCCCTGACCCCCGCCGAGTTGCAGGCCCGCCGGGGCACGCTGCGCGGCGCCGCCTGGGTGGTGGCCGACGGCAACCTGCCGCCCGCCACCCTGTCACACCTGCTGACCCTGGCCCGGGACGCGGGCGTGCCCACCGTGTTCGAGCCGGTCAGCGTGCCCAAGGCCGCGCGGCTGCGGCCCCTGCTGGCCTCGGGGCTCTCACCCCACACGGTCACGCCGAATGTGCCAGAACTGGACGCGCTGCTGGGCCGTGAGGTCCCCGATGAGCCCGCCGCCCTGCGTGACGCCGCCGCCGAACTGCAGGCGCAGGGCGTGGCCGTGGTGTGGGTGCGCCGGGGCGAACGCGGCAGCCTGCTGGTCACGCCGCAGGACGGGCACGATCTGCCTGCCCTCCCCGCCCAGGTGCGCGACGTGACCGGGGCCGGCGACGCCATGCTGGCCGCCTACCTGGCCGCCCTGCTGGGGGGCTTCCCCCCCGAAGCCGCCGCCCGCGCAGGCCACGCCGCCGCCGCGCTGACGGTGGAAAGTGAATTCGCCGTCTCCCCCACCCTCACCCCGGCCGCCATCCATGAGCGCGCCGGGCTGGCCCCCCAGGAGCCCGTATGACCCCAACCCGCATGACTGCAGTGCCCTCTATCCGCCCCGAAATCGCCGCCCACCTGGACCTCCACCCGGAAGTCGCCGCCGCCCTGCAGGAAGGCCGCCCCGTGGTGGCGCTGGAAAGCACCATCATCAGCCACGGCATGCCCTTTCCGCAGAACGTGGAGATGGCGCGCGGCGTGGAAGCCGTGGTGCGGGAGCACGGCGCCGTGCCCGCCACCATCGCCGTCCTGGGTGGCCGCCTGAAGGTGGGCCTGAAAGAAACCGAGCTGCATCAGCTTGCCACCGACAAGGCCGTGGAAAAGATCAGCACGCGCGATCTGCCGGTCACTGTGGCCCTGGGCCGCCACGGCGCAACCACGGTGGCCTCCACCATGCGCATTGCCGCGCTGGCGGGCATCCGGGTCTTCGCCACGGGCGGCACGGGCGGCGTACACCGGGGCGCCGGGCAGAGCATGGACATCAGCGCCGACCTGCTGGAACTGGCCCGCACCGATGTCTGTGTGGTCAGCGCCGGGGTCAAGAGCATTCTCGACATTGGCCTGACGCTGGAAGTGCTGGAAACCCAGGGCGTGCCTGCCATCACGCTGGGCAGCGCTGAATTCCCGGCCTTCTATTCGCGCCAGAGCGGTTTTCCATCCCCGCTGACCGTGCAGACCCCAGAGGAGGCCGCCCGGGTGCTGCAGGCCAAGTGGGCGCTGGGCCTCTCGGGCGGGGTGTTGCTTGCCAACCCCATCCCCAGCGCGGCCGAGATCCCAGCCACCGAGATAGGCGCGCACATTGAGCAGGCCCTGCAGGACATGGACGCCCTGGGCCTGACCGGCAAGGCCACCACGCCCTACCTGCTGGGCCGCGTGGTGGAACTGACTGGTGGGCGCAGCCTGGAGGCCAACATTGCCCTGGTGCGCCACAACGCGGCGGTGGCGGCGCAGGTGGCGGCAGCGTACGCCCAGCTGGGGTAAGGGGAAGAAGGCAGGAGAGGGCGGGGGCGCACATACGCCCCCGCCCCCTTTGCGGTTATCTGCTGATCTTCTTCAGGCCCGGGCGCGGCGGCCCAGCACCCGGATCAGGCCGCCCAGCGCCGCTGCCACCAGAATCCAGCCCTTTTTCAGGAACAGCAGGGCGGCGCCCAGCAGACCCACCTTCTTCGCAGCAGCCACGCCCAGCAGGCCCGCAATGCCGTAGGTCGCCAGCTGGTCGGTGTCCGCGTTGAAGTCCTCGTAGCGCGCGCCCGGGGTAAACGACACCTGGTTCAGCACCGCCGCCATGTCGCGCTTGATCTGCGGCAGCTGCGCCATGCCCGCCACGGCGTTCAGTTCCAGCACGTTGTCGCGGCCCAGAATGCGCACGGCGTAGTTCAGGGTGTGCTCGCCGGGGTTGTCGCTGAAGGCCAGTTCCTTGGCCCAGTACATCTTGTGGGTGGCGGCGTCATAGCGTGGCTGGTCGGCCCAGCCCACGAGGTTCACGGTGCCGAACCCGGCCTCCTGCCGCGCTCTGTTTTCCTCGTTGGTGGCGGCCTGCATGTCGCGCATCAGCTCGGCGTAGTTGATCCCTGCGGCGTCCTTGTCGGATACGTGGCCGTCCTTGCTCTCGGTGATCACCACGCCCCAGCCCTGCTCGGTGGCCGGGTCCAGGCCCGCCGGCACAATCATGCCCAGCACGTCCTCGGCGGCTTCGGGCGGGTTGCCCCACTGGCCCACGATGACCTGCTTGGCCCCGCTGGCATCCAGGTAGCGCAGGCTGGTCCCGGTGTTCAGCTGGGCTTTGCCCCCCAGCAGCGAGATCTGGCCCGTCTGGTAGCGCAGGGGCGCCTCGGCGGCCTGGGCCCCGGCCACGGACAGACCGCCCAGGGCCAGCAATGCCAATGTCTTTTTCATCATGTTCTCAGCTTAGGGGCCGGCCGGCCCGGGCGTTGCCGCACTTGCGCCGCCCCCACTGGGGGCCCGTTTCCCCCCAGTCTGTCTCCGCCACAGGAACGCGCTGCCCCACCGCCAGCAAAGGCCGGTGGTACGCTCAGGAACGCTATGGATTCCTTTGACGTGTTGGTCATCGGCGGCGGCCCAGCCGGGTACGTGGCCGCCATTCGCGCCGCGCAGCTGGGCTTCAAGACCGCCTGCGTGGACGCCTTTGAACGGAACGGCAAGCCTTCACTGGGCGGCACCTGCCTGAACGTGGGCTGCATCCCCAGCAAGGCCCTGCTGGATTCCAGTGAGAAGTACGAGGTCATGCAGCATGACTTTGCCGAGCACGGCATCAACGTGCAGGGCGCCAGCATTGACCTGGGCAAGATGCTGGGACGCAAGGCCGCCGTGGTGGACAAGCTGACGGGCGGCGTGGCCTACCTGTTCAAGAAGAACAAGGTCACCTCCTTCCACGGCCTGGGCCGCCTCGTGCGCCGCGAGGGCGACGCCTGGGTGGTGGACGCCGCCGGCACCGAGGTGCAGGCCAAGCATGTGATCGTGGCGACTGGCAGCAGCCCCCGCGCCCTGCCCCTGGCGCCTTTTGGCGGCCATGTGGTCGAGAACAGCGGCGCCCTGGCCTTCGAGCAGGTGCCCGGCCAGCTGGGCGTGATTGGCGCGGGCGTGATCGGCCTGGAACTGGGCAGCGTGTGGCGCCGCCTGGGCGCGCAGGTGACGGTCCTGGAGGCCCTGCCCGGCTTCCTGATGGCCGCCGACGACGCCGTGGCCCGCGAGGCCCAGAAGCAGTTCCAGAAGCAGGGTCTGGCCTTCCACTTCGGCGTGCAGATCAGCAAGGTGGAGCAGGACGAAGGGGGCGTGACCGTCATCTACACCGAGAAGGAGCAGGAGGTCACCGCCCGCTTCGACAAGCTGATCGTCTCGATTGGCCGCGTGCCCCACACCGCTGGCCTGGGCGCCGAGGCCGTGGGGCTGGCCCTGGACGAGCGCGGCTTCGTGAAGGTGGATCATCACTACCGCACCAACCTGGAAGGCATCTATGCCATCGGCGACGTGATCGGCGGCGCCATGCTGGCCCACAAGGCCGAGGAGGAGGGCGTGGCCCTGGCCGAGATGCTGGCTGGGCAGGCCGGTCACGTCAACTACGACGTGATTCCCTGGGTGATCTACACCAGCCCCGAAATCGCCTGGGCCGGCCTGACCGAAAAACAGGCCAAGGACAAGGGCCTGCAGGTCAAGACGGGCCAGTTTCCCTTCAGTGCCAACGGCCGCGCCCTGGGCCACGGTGACCCACGCGGCTTCGTGAAGGTGGTGGCCGACGCCGCCACTGACAAGCTGCTGGGCGTGCATATGGTGGGTCCCAATGTCAGCGAACTGATTGGCGAAGTGGTGGCGATCATGGAATTCGGCGGCAGCAGCGAGGACCTTGCCCGCACCGTGCACGCCCACCCCACCCTCTCCGAAGTGGTGAAAGAAGCGGCCCTGGCCGCCGACAAACGCGCGCTGCATATGTAAATTCGGGTTTCAGGCGGACGGCCCCGGTAAAGGAGACCGTCCGCCTTCCTCTTCAGGTTCATGGCCTCTTGACGAATCGGGCTTAACCCAGTATCTTTCTGTGCGTGCCGGAAACGGTGCCCCTTGAAAGGCAGCAAGCGGAGGCGTCAGCCAAAGCAAAACTGAAGTGGTGTGGCCCCATCGTCTAACGGTTAGGACACTACCCTTTCAAGGTAGCGATACGGGTTCGAATCCCGTTGGGGTCACCAGAAGAAACCTCCGCAAAAGCGGAGGTTTTTCTTTTGAACATCAAATTATTGCTCCCTGCGCAGAAGAATCACGAATGAGCGCCTTGGCAGTTTACTGACCCCATCTTCCGCTATGCCACCAGCCTGCTCCTCTCGTTACGTTTCAAAGCAGGAATCAAGCAGTTTGCAATTATCGGAGCAACAGGCAGACGGCGCATTTCCGGAGGTAAGGCTCAGCCAGGAGGGAACAGTCATTCAGATTGCCATTGCAGGGATTCGCTGGCAATTGCTTTGCATATCAGTTCAATCGGGCCCTCTCACAGTTAAGCTATGAAATCGTTACACCCAAGCAACAGCCGGCCATACTCTCCGTCTGGACCACTCGCCCTTGAGCTCAACGGATACGGCCGAACTTGTTCTCTGGAACCAACCGCGTCAGGGCGGTCCGTATCGTATCAGCGTCTTCATTCTGAGCATATGCACGCAGGGCTTCGAGTTCGCGATCAATGGTGGCGGGGTCAACCGCTCCAAGCTTGGCCACGAAAATATCGTTATGGGTGGTGGCGTCACTGCCTTCACTGGCAGTCAATAGCTCCTCGTAGAGCTTTTCCCCAGGGCGCACACCGCTGTAAACGATCTCCACGTGCTTGGCGCCAGAAAGGCGAATGACATCGCGAGCCAGTTCTGCAATCTTGACCGGATTGCCCATATTCAGGACATAGACCTTGCCGTTTTCGGCGAGGCCGCCGGCTTGCAGCACCAGCCGCGCTGCTTCTGGAATGGTCATGAAGTACCGAACCATCTCGGGGTGAGTCACGGTGATCGGTCCGCCGGCGCGAATCTGCGCCATGAAGGTCGGTACGACGCTGCCCCGGCTACCGAGCACATTGCCGAAACGTACCGAGACAAAGGCCTGGCCTTCCCTTGCTCGCGTCGCACCCGCTGATACGACCATCTCCGCGACACGTTTGGAAGCGCCCATCACGCTGGTGGGATTCACCGCTTTGTCCGTAGATATGTTCACCAGACGGGAAATCCCAAACTCCAGACAAAGGTCCACAACGTTTTTGGTGCCCATCACGTTGTTGAGAATGGCCTCAGAGGGAACCTGTTCCATAAGAGGCACATGCTTGTGGGCCGCCGCGTGAAACACCACGTCGGGCCGGAATTCCTCGAAGACGGCGCGCAGGCGCCGGGCGTCGCGGACATCGCCGATCAGACCCACCTGCTTAATTTCCGGCCAGTTCCGGACAAGCTCTTGCTGGATGCCAAAGATACTGTTCTCACCGCGACCAAGAAGCAGGATGGTCGAAGGAGCAAAGCGGCACAGTTGCCGAACGAGTTCGGACCCGATACTCCCCCCTGCACCAGTCACAAGAATAACGCGGCCACGAAGATAGCCGGCGATCTCGGCCGTGTTGAGTTCGACGGGGGGCCGACGCAACAGATCCTCGAGATTGACATCCCGGATCTGGTTGATGTTCACTTCGCCAGCCAGGATCTCGAACACGCCAGGAATGATGCGGTAGCGTACCCCAGCTTGACCAGCGAGTTCGACGACGCGGCGGACGAAATCCCCCGGCGCTGAAGGAGTGGCGATCAGGATCTCCTGTGCCTCTTCGCGCTGCACGACCTCGAGCAGGTCTGTCACAGTGCCGAAGACCGGGAGTCCGACGATGCGCTGGCGCTGCTTGGCAGGTTCATCGTCGAGGAAGCCGATGGGATTCAGCCCTGCCTCTGGGTGTCGCTGCATCTCGCGGGCGATGAGAGAGCCGGCGTCCCCCGCGCCAACGATCAGCACTCGCCGCTGCTCGCTGCCTGTCTGGCGGCGCGCCCGCTCGTCCAGAATGCGGACCAAGAGCCGCACGCCGCCCATCATCAGGAAGCCAAGGATGCCGCCAAGCAGCGGTACGCTGCGCGGAAGCTGCAACCAGCTTTGCAAAACGAAACCGGCAGCGAACATCACCAGGGTCGCGCCTGCTGCCGCACGCGCGAGCAGCGTAAGATCCTTGACCCCAACCCGGCGCCAATCCTGGTGCGGAAGCATGTAATGGCGGCCGAGCAGACCCATCACCACAACGCTGAGGACCACGTAGCCCCACACATTCTGGGGAACACCAACTTCGGTCAGAGATGGCTTGCGAAAGGCATAGGCGAGAAGGCCTGCCAGCCCCCACAGCAGCAAGTCAATCAGCGCTTTTTCAGGCAAACGTTTCATACCAGTGCGCCTCGCAAGCAAGTGTTCACCGGAGCTGTGCCTCAGCCATGACACGGTCCATAGTATCGGCAACGTGGTGCATGTCTTGGTCTGAAAGGGTTGGATGCACCAGGAACATCAGGGCGGTTTCGCCGAGTTCCTTTGCGACAGGCAGACGTTCTGCTGGACCATACCCGGCGTTGGTAAACGCCTTTTCCAGGTAGATCTCGGAGCATGAGCCGCTAAAGCACGGCACGCCCAGGGCGGCCACAGTGTTCATGATGCGGTCACGGTCCCAGCCCGGCGCCAGGCGTTCGGGATTTACGAAAACGTAGTACTTGTAGTAAGCGTGTTGAATCTCTACATCTGGCAGAGTCAGACGCAAGGAGGGGTGTTTTGAGAAACGTTCATTCAGGATGGCGGCGTGCGCACGTCGACGGTCGATCCAACCGGGTAGCTTGCGCAGTTGCAGACGCCCAATCGCGGCCTGGACCTCCAGCATGCGCCAATTGGTACCGAACGACTCGTGGAGCCACCGGAAACCGGGCGCGTGCTCTCGGTTGTACACGGCGTCGTAACTCTTGCCGTGATCCTTATAGGCCCAGGCCTTTTTCCACGCTTCTGTGTCATTCAGGGCCAGCAGGCCGCCTTCCCCTCCGGTGGTCATGATCTTGTCCTGGCAGAAGGAGAATGCCCCGGCGTGACCGATGCTGCCCACCGGGCGGCCCTTATAAAAGGCGCCGTGAGCCTGAGCGCAGTCCTCAATGACGATGAGCCCATGCTCGCTGGCTAGTTCCATGATGGGGTCCATATCGCACGGCCAGCCAGCCAGGTGGACAGGAATAATGGCCTTTGTCTTCGGAGTGAGCACCGCCCGGATGGTCTCAGCCGTGATGTTCTGAGAAACTGGATCCACATCGGCGATCACCGGCAGGCAGCCACGCATGACGGCCGCGCTGGCCGAAGCGATGAAAGTACGAGCGGTGGTAATGACTTCATCGCCGTGCCCAATCCCGAAAGCGTGCAGAGCGAGCTCCAGAGCCAGCGTGCCGTTGTGCAGAGCGATGGCATGCTTAACACCTAGGTATTCAGCATACTCGCGCTCGAATTCGCGGGCTTCTGTTCCGGTCCAGTAATTGACCTTGCCGGACTGGAGGACCCTGGTGACGGCCTGTACCTCGTCAGACTCGAAGACGGGCCAGCTGGAGAAAGTGGGGGCTGGGATGGAAGGGGCAGGGTGGTTCAATGCGTTCGTCATGATCGTCTCCGAGGAGCAGGGAAGGCCTTTTTACAGCAAGGCCGCACAATGTTCTCAGTATTCCTCATCGGCGGACTCGGCTTCTGACGAACGCTTCACTGTTGAGCGGTCTAGGGGTTCAGGACTTGGCCGGAACAGAGGCGATCAGGCCTGGGGCGCGGTAAGCGGGAAAGAAGTCGGGGGCCATTTCGCCCACCTCAGTACGGCGGGCGTCCACGAGGGCTTGGTACTCTTCCGGAGCAGCGGTCAACTGCACCCCGAAATAAGGCCTGACCCCCGTTTTGTCAAAGGCCCTTTTATACCGAAAGATCCCATCATCCGGGGTATAGCCGCCGCCCAGCACGTAGCCAGCTTTACCCGCGGTTCGCCCGTACTCGATCACAGCGTGTTTGAGCAGATCGTTGGGCGCGTGTGCAAAAAACTCCTGTCGGGTCCCGCCCAAGTAGGAATACAGGAACCGTTCGCTCTGGAGTACCAATTCCACCGAAGCCAGTTCACCCTCAGGCCCGCGCACCTCGGCCAGCACGAAGCTGCCCGGCATCCCCTTGGCAATAGCCGAGAAGAAGTCGAGGCCAAAGTGGTACCACTCCTGGGCGCCGCGCCGCTGCATGGTGTCCAGATACACTTCGACGAAGCCCGGCAGGTCAGGGAACTCCGGCAGCACCCGCGCCGTCAGCCCGGCCCGCTGGGCCTTGTTCACGTTCTTGCGGACCTTGTGGTCGAAATGCCGCCACTGCTCCTCGAGGGGGCGAGTCACGTCCACCACCACGTTGTCGCGCAGCCCCACCCGCGCGTAGCCGGGCAGGTCCAGTTCGGGCGGCTGACGCTCCAGCGCAGCTCGTATGAACAGGGTCAGCACCCCCTCACGCCGCATCCATTCCAGCACGCCTGGGTAAAAGTCCCCGTCCGGGTTGCCGTAGGGGCCGCCGTACCCGTAGGGCGACGTGGCGTCTCGCCATCCGGCTTCGCCCGGCAGGGGCCGTAGCACCAGCGGCAGCAGCCCGCCGTGACCACAAAGCGCTCCAGCCTCGCCCTCCCCCGCGAACAGCGCCACATAGTCGGGATGCGCGAACGGCTCGCGTCCCGTCCGGTCCCAGGCAGCCAGCCACTCGGTACGGTCAGCGACGGTGAGGAGCTTCATTCCTGCGCCGCTCTCAGGGCCGATTGGAACGACTGCATCATGCCGGGAATGTGCGCCGGGTCGAGGTCCTGATGCACCGGGAAGTTGATCACCGATTTCGAGAGCGCCACCATCTCAGGGAAGTCTTCCCGCACCGGCCCGATCAGGGTGTGGTACAGACTCACCATGCCGTAGCCGTCGGCGTTCATGGCGTGGTAGATGTGGTCGCGGTCGCCTCTGCGGATACGAACAGGCAGGGTCTGAGGCACATCGCCCGGCGCCAGTTCGGGCCACAGCAACCCGAACTCGCGGCCACATTCGGGCAGCTCGCGCAGGGCCGCCAGCACGGCCTGGGCGTGGCGGCGCCGCGCTGCTCCAATTGCCGCCCAGTCGTAATTCAGAATGAAGCGGGCCAGCTCGGGGGCCGTTTCGTGCTGCCCGGCGAGCAATCGGGCGTTGCGGTAGGCGATCATGCCGCCCTGGGCGCCCGGCGTGGGGAACATCTTGTGCAGCGAGTACAGGTTGATGTCCCCCCGCGACCCCGCTACTCCACCAAGCTGCGCCGAGTAAAACCCGTGCGCCAGGTCCTCGACCAACAGGGCGCCGTGATGGTCGGCCAGTTCGCGCACCGCTTCCAAATGCGGCTCGGTGCGTCCGTAGTAATGGATCAGCACCAGCACCCGGTAGCCGCGTTGCAGCTCGGCCTCCAGCTTGCCGAGGTCCACCGTGAGGTCGGAGTTGAGGTCGTAGAACCCGGCGCGCAGGCCTAGGCCCTGCACCGGGTCGTACACCCCACTTCCCTCACGCGGCGACCAGCCGATAAAAGCGGGCAGCAGCACCCCGGCTTCTGGGCCCGACAATACGGCAGGCTGGGCCAGGAAATCCTGCATGCCTTCGCGGGCCGAGCGGTAGAACAGCGTGGGCAGATGGTGCATCTGCGGGCTGGTGGCGGTCTTGGTGATGTGGGTCATGGGGTCTCCTGGGCACGCTGCCACCGTAATCGTAGAGATTGATTGAACGCCTCGGCCTCAGGATGGGGGGCAAATGGAGTGACAGGCGCAATCAGCAGCGCCTCCTGAAGAGTTGGAAACCCTGCTCCCATCGCGGCCAGCAGGCCATCTTCAGCAAACTCTGCCGGGCTGGGGCAACGTAAGACGCTCTCGCCCATTCGCCCCAACCGCAGCTCTCGCCCAGCGAATCGCAGGTGCAGCTCACAAAAGCCGTAGCGCCCGAAGGCCGCGAGCGCCTGGGGCCAGTTCAGCAATTGCACTGTTCCCGCCCCCGGGGAGGGCAGCGTACGCCTCCACCATGTGGTCCGCGAGACTTCCTCAAAGCCTAGCCGTCGGTACAGCGTAAGCGCTGGCAGGTTGTCCGCAAACACGTCGAGCTGCATTTCCCTGAGATGAGGAGATTGAGCCAAGTGGTCCTCTACCAGCCGTTGGGCCAGCCGCTGGCCGCGCGCCTGCGGCGAGACACAGATGTACGAGAGAAAACCCGTGTGGGGGTCCAACTGCCGGAATTCGGCGTAGCCCAGCAGCTCGCCGTCCTGGGACTTGGCGCCCAGGTAGAGACGGTCGGGATGCAGCGCCGCCGCTTGCAGGTAAGCCGCCAAAAACGCCTCGGAACCCTGTTGGGTCGCGGTCATGTAGGGATGAAGGCGCGGGTCGAAGCTCTCACGCACCAACCGCTGCGCGGCGGGAGCATCGGTGGGTACGAGGGGTTCTATGGTGAATTCAACCATGGGCCAGCTTGTGCCTACGTTCGTCGTCGAGGTTCTGCATGATCGACTCAGCGTCCACGACCACTCCGCTGCGCCCGAGCACCTTCTGCACAGTCATCCACAGAATCTTTAGGTCGAGCCGCAAGCCCATGTTCTGTACGTACCACACGTCCATACCCAGGCGATAGTCCCATGAGGCGGTATTCCGGCCGTTAACCTGTGCCCAGCCGGTGACTCCCGGGCGCACCTCTAAGCGCTGGCGCTCCTGGTCAGTGAAATAAGGAGTATAGCGCATCAGCAGAGGCCGTGGCCCCACCAGGCTCATATCGCCCTTGAGGACGTTCAGCAGCTCGGGCAACTCGTCCAGGCTGGTCGAGCGCATCCAGGCCCCAAACGGGGTCAGGCGCCGCGCGTCTGGCAGCAGCTCACCGTCCGGCCCGCGCTCGTCGGTCATGGTGCGGAACTTGTACATCCTGAAGGCGTCACCGTACCGCCCGGGGCGCATCTGCTGGAAGATCACCGGACTGCCCAGACGCGAGCGCACCAGTGCGGCGAGGGCGAGCATGGGAAGGCTCAGGGCGGCCAGGACCAGGACTGAGACGGTCACGTCCACCAGCCGTTTGACCGGGTTGTAGGCACTGCCGCCGCGTGCCGCTGCAGCCAGCAACTCGGCAAATCGCGCGGCACCCACCCGCAGCGCCAGATGCTCATCGTAGTACCGCGCACTACGTTCACCCATGCGCCGCCGCTCCTCGGGGGGCAGCGCCATCAGCTCGCGCACCGCTGCCGCCAGCGCCGCCGCGTCCTGCGGAGGGAAGGTCAGCCCGGCCCCAGCCTCCTGCACCAGCGCCGCCGCGTCGCCGCGCACGCCCATCAGCAGAGGTTTGCCTGCCCGTAGATTGGCCTGGGTCTTGCCGGGAATCGTGATGGCAAAGAGTGGATCGTCCTTGAGGTGAATCAGCAGTGCGTCGGCCAGCGCCAGAATCTCCCCAATCTCGCTGGGCGGGCGGCGCGGCAGGAAATCCACGTTGGTCAGTCCACGCTCGCGGGTGCTGTCCCGCAGCCGCTCTTCCTCGACCCCGCCGCCAATCATCACGAAGCGGGCCGCTTCGTCGCGCAGCTTCTCGGCAGCGTCGAGCACGGTGTCCAGCGCCTGCGCCCGGCCCATGTTGCCCGCAAAGACCACGTTGAACTTGCCCGCGAAACCCAACTCGTCGGCACGCTGGGCGGGCGGCGGGGTGAGGTCGGTCTTGTCCTCGTTGGTCCAGTTGGGGATCACGCTAACCTTATGCTCGGGCACACCGCGTTCGATCAGCCTCTCGCGGAAACCGGGCGACAGGACCGCGATCCGGGCAGCCCGGCGGTGAACCATGTCCATGAAACCGCCCACGCCACGTAGCACCGCCGCGTTTTCCATCATGCCAGTCGCGGCCAGGGTGTCGGGCCACAGGTCCTGAATGTCGTACACGAACGGCACGCCCTTGAGCGCATTCAGGACCATCGCTGGGAGGCTGGCCGTGGCCGGGGGGTGGTACACGTACGCCACGTCGGGACGGCGCATCAGCAGGGCGCCGATGCTGGCCGAGGCCGCGTAGGATAAGTAGTTGGCAGCCCGCTTCAGTCCTGATCCGTCATGGCTAGGATAAAGCGGTACGCGCAGCACTGGTACGCCATCCAACACTTCACGCTGCCAGGGGCGGACACGGTAGCCGGGGTAAACCTTGCCACCAGGATAGTTGGGAAAACCGGTGAGCACCTCAACCTCGTGCCCCAGGCGCTGCAATTCACGGGCGAAGAGCAGCCCTTTGAAGGTCGGTTCGGGGTCAAACCACTGGGTGATCAGGAGAATCCGCATCCAGGCTAGCCTAGAACTTTTCGCCACACCACCCGGTTCACGTAATCTGTGTACCCCAGGATGATGCGCAGCACCTTGTCTGACACGTTCGGCATCGAATAGTCCGCCACCGGACGCAGCGAACGCGCCTCGCCACGCGGCTGATCCTCCAGCACCCGTAGGCCCTGCATGATGCGCTCAGGCGAAAGGCCGACCATCATTACGCTGGCTTCCTCCATCGCTTCGGGGCGCTCGTGCGCCTCGCGGATGTTCAGCGCCGGAAAGTTCAGGATGCTCGACTCCTCGCTGATGGTACCGGAGTCCGACAGCACTGCACGGGCGTGGAGTTGCAGGTGGTTGTAGTCGTGGAAGCCCAGGGGCTTCAGGAGTTCTACGAGCGGATGAAACTGCGCCCCGGTCGCGTCGATACGCTTCTGGGTGCGCGGGTGGGTGGAGACAATCACCCGCTGGCCGTACCGCTCGGCCACCCGGTTCAACGACTCCACCAGCCCGGCCAGGTTGCGGTCCGAGTCGATGTTTTCCTCGCGGTGCGCACTCACCACGAAATACTCGCCTGCCGTCAGGCCTAGCCGTGCCAGTACGTTCGAGGCGTCGATCTGCGGGCGGTAATGGGTCAGTACCTCGAACATCGGGCTGCCCGTCTTGATGATGCGGTCGGGCAGCAGCCCCTCGCGCAGCAGGTACTCGCGGGCGATATCGCTGTAAGTCAGGTTGATGTCGGCGGTGTGGTCCACGATCCGGCGGTTGGTCTCCTCTGGCACCCGCTGGTCGAAGCAGCGGTTCCCGGCCTCCATGTGGAAGATCGGGATCTTGCGCCGCTTGGCCGGAATCGCTGACAGGCACGAATTGGTGTCGCCCAGGATCAGCACCGCGTCGGGCTGCTCGCGCTCCAGCACCGCGTCCACCTTGATCAGAATGTGACCGATGGTTTCGGCGGCGGTTCCCGTGGCCGCGTTCAGGAAGTGGTCGGGCTTCCGCACGCTGAGGTCGTGAAAGAAGATCTCGTTCAGCTCGTAGTCGTAGTTCTGACCGGTATGCACGATGACGTGATCGGTGTAATCGTCCAGCCGGGCCATCACCCTTGATAAGCGGATGATTTCCGGGCGGGTGCCCACCACGGTCATCACTTTCAGTTTCTTTTCGGCAATCATTGTGGCTCCACCAGTTCGGGGACCTGATCAGGGTCATTGGGGTCGAACAGCTCGTTGGTCCAGAAGAGGGTCAGCAGGGTGCCCTCGCCCACGTTGGTGATGTTGTGGGTATGCAGCGTGGGAATGTCCACGTAGGAAGGCTGCTCACCCGACACCCGGTAGGTGTGCACCTCGTGCCCAAAGATGTGCCGCAGCCGGATCTCGGCCTCTCCGCCCGAGACCAGAAAGCGCTCGACTTTGCGCGTATGAAAGTGATTGCCCCGGGTGATACCGGGGTGAGTGGTGGACATGAACGCCTGGCCACCGCTGGGACTCTTGATCGCCTCGAACAGGCTGCCGCGCGGGTCGGTGTGCAGCGTCAGCGGGACCGGGTAGTGCGCCGGGTAAAGAAAGGAGCGGTACATGTTGAACAGGTCGCGCCGAAAGGGAGCGCTGATGTCGGGGATGATGTGCCCGGCGTAGGTCTCCCGCATCTCCTGCAAGGTGGTCAGCAGGTCGCGCACGGTGAGCCTGTACCCCTCGACCCGCACAGTGCCGGTCTCTCCTTCCCGCATCAGGCGCCACAGCCGCCGCGAGACTTCCTGGGCGTGAATCTGTTCGGTCTCGCTGTCATTGGCGGTGGGTTCTTCGCCGTGCGCGAGCTGGTGGCAGAAGGTCGCCACCACCGAGTTGTAAAAGGGCTTGCCGCCCTCCCCGAACACGCCGGGCAGGATCACGTTGGTGAATCGACCCCCGCTGCGCCCGGCCCATGCCCCCAGCAATTCGGCCGACCGGCGCTTGGACTGCCCATAGGGGGTGTCGCGCTCGACGTGGGTGGACGAGGAAAAGAGAACATGCGCCCGGCTGCCCATTTCCTCGAGGGCGCTGATCAGCTGCTCGGTCAGCGCCACGTTGGTGCGGGCGACCTCTTGCTCGTCCCCCCGGTTCATCCCGGCGAGGTGAAAGACTACGTCGCAGCCACGCAACGCCCCGTTCAGGTCATCCGCGAAGTCCTCACGGCCAACCGGCACGACTTCCACGTCATCAAAGCCACGCAGGTAAGCCCGCAGGTGGGTGCCCAGCATGCCGCGTGCGCCGGTGACGGCGACCCTCACCGCGCTCTCCAGGCAGCCAGCTCCTCCCGCAGGGCGGGCAGGGTCAGCAGCAGTTCCTGCACCTGCTCAATGTTCAGGCGTTCGGTGTTATGCGAGTGGTAGTCCTCCAGAAAAATCTCCTCCTGGTTGCCCTCGGTGAAGTACTTGGCGTAGTTCAGGTCGCGCACGTCCATGCGGACCCGCAGGTACTCGCCCATGTCCTCACTCTGGGCAATCTCTCCGGCGGTCGCCAGCACCTCGAACAACTTCTCAGCGTGCCGGGTTCCGATGATGTCCACCGGCACGTCAGCCTCGAACAGGTTCACCAGCGCCTGCGCCAGATCGGCCACAGTGCAGGCCGGGGCCTTGCGCACAAAGATGTCTCCCTGCTCGGCATGCTCGAAGGCGAACAGCACCAGGTCAATGGCGCTGCGCAGCGACAGCAGAAAGCGGGTCATGTTGGGGTCGGTGACGGTGAGCGGCTTTCCGGCCTTGATCTGCTCGATGAAGAGCGGGATCACCGAGCCGCGTGAATACATCACGTTGCCGTAGCGCACACTGGAAATCGTGGTCGCGCCCTCGACCCCCACCAACCGGCGGGCAGCGGCAGTGGCGACTTTTTCCATCAGGCCCTTGCTCATGCCCATGGCGTTGACCGGTTGCACCGCCTTGTCGGTGCTGAGGCACACCAGCGAGCCCACCCCGTGCGCGATGGCCGACTCGACCACGTTGTGCGACCCGACCACGTTGGTCATGACCGCCTGCATGGGGAAGAATTCGCAACTGGGTACCTGCTTGAGAGCCGCCGCGTGAAAGGCCAGGTCAACGCCCTCCATAGCCTGATCCACTGAGGCGCGGTCGCGGATGTCCCCAATATAGAACTTCACCTTGGGGTTTTTCATTCGCACGCGCATGTGCTCCTGCTTCAGCTCGTCGCGGCTGAAGACCCGGATTTCCTTGACATCGCTGTCCTTGATCAGTTGCAGCAACTCGTTGCCGAAAGATCCAGTGCCGCCGGTAATAAGGACGGTCTTGCCGCTCAGATTTTGCATCGTGTCATGCCTCCTGCTCATCCATTGGCGCTTGAGCTGGCCGAAATAGAGCGAGATTTTCTTCCAAAGCGTGTTTGTCTCCCGCGACCCGCTCCGCATAAGCCATACACCGCGCAGCACGCTCAAGCTTCATGGGAACCGGCTCCTGTATCAAAGCGGCTACTGTGTCAGCAAAAGCCTGCCGTGCCGATAGAGGCAATACGTCACCGACGCCTGCGTTCCTGAAATCTTGCCAAGGGGTCTGATCACTCACGACCACTGGGCAGCCAGCAGCTAGCGCCTCCCAAACCACGTGCCCATAGTTCTCACCAAGAGTTGGGAATAGGAATGCGTCATAACTGCTGAAAACCTCTCTGACCCGCTCATGTTCGACGATGCCTCGGTACTCGACCCGCAATTGTTCTGGTAAATCTGCCATGGCTTCTTGACATCTTTCCCAGTAACTCTGATCCTCTAAAGAGCCATAGATATGGAAATCGAGAGGGACTTTAACCTGCTTAACGATTTCAAGCGCGTATGTAAGATTTTTCTTTGGAGAGATACGAGAGAGGAATATGACCCGGCCCCGGCCCTCTTTTACCCGCCTCTGTATCTCCTGCACAACAGGAGCAAGGTCAGTTGCGACCTGAACCGGAACTGGCCCCAATATGCGCCATATGTCTCGCTGTTCCACAATGGTTGAAGCTTGAAAGCTCGTCACATCTCTCCAAAGCCTGAATTTATGAAAGGCAGCCAGATAAGCTTGTTTCTTGCTTGCCTTGAGGGAGAGCGCGCCAACGGAGAACTCGCCTCTGGGAGCCAGTACAATTCGCACGCCAAAGGGCCTTAGTCGGTTCCAAATCAAAACCTTTATAGTTGACGGCGAAAAGAAGCTGTTAAGGTAAAGAGTAGGGATACTGTGCCTGCGCAAAAGACTCGCAAAAGCTTGGGGGCCAAACTGCTCTTGGGTAAGGTAGATTATGTCTGCTCCACCTAAAGAATAAACCTTGCCTGGAATCTTCTGGGAGTAGTGTGACCCATCCAGATCATAGTTGCGGGTGACAATTAAAAGCTTTAATTGGTTTCCCAACCGGTGGGCGAGATTGGCGATGGTGGTCACTGGACCACCTGCAAGCCTACCTGGAAGGTAGTGATCGATGATGATCAGGACCTCATAAGTCTGCGGTTTTGAATGAACGGCCGGATCAGGGAGCACGCCCACCGCTCCTGTTCCTCTGAACAACTCGGTCCAAGAATGCGCCCAACATCCTTCCGTGCGCTTGCCATGTCTTATGCTTCGACACAAACTGTTGCGCTCCCAGTCCTAGAGCCTGGGCCTCGTCATCATGCTCTGCTACGTAGCTCAGCGCACGGGCCAAGGCTTCAGGCGTCTCGTCATCCAGCAACACCAAATACCGCTCGTAGTCAGAGGGAAGACCTTCGAACCGGGTAGAGATGGTCGGCAACCCAGACGCCATGTACTCGATCAGCTTTGAAGGGAAAACATATGGACTGCTGATCCGGTCGTAACTGCGGTGGTTGATCAGCACGTGTGCCTGCTGCAAGTACGCGCGAACCACATCGCCTGATACAAATCCCAGGAACTCGATGTTTGGATTTTCCTGCGCGTGACGGACAACCAGGTCTTTCAACTGTCCTGATCCAGCAATCACGAACTTGTAATCCATATCCTTCAGGAGATTCACGGCTGCCAGCATGACGTCCACGCCGTTGTATTCCTCGAGGGCTCCCGCGAAGAAGATTAGAAATGGCCCTCCGCGCGACGTTCTCGGAGAGGGGCTTCCAATTTCAGCAACACCACCCTCGATCAGAATGTATGGAGCTCGGTTCAAAAAATCATTGGCTATCCGCTCTGAGATCACGATGACCCCATCCGACGCGTCCAGCCGTCTTTTCGCATAAACAAAGTCAAGCTGCCTGTACAAATTTTTGGACACAGTCTCTCCAGGGATGTCCATGTCATAGATGATTGGAACATAAGGGATTTTAAGCATTCTGGAAACAATTCGAGCTGGAACCGATAGGAACAGACTAAAATTGTAAGTTATTATGAAGGTGGGTCGGTGCTTAAATACGGCGACAAACCCGTGAAAAAGAAATGCCCATATGAGGGTCAGTGTCTTGAACACAGGCAAGTTGACGTACGACAGGAGACGGAGCTTGGTTCCCTCATAGGACAGGTGTCCACCGGGAACGACTAAGCCAGCCCGCACTTCGGTGACTGACCTGGGTTGAAAGCTCAGAACCTCCACGGCTGGATAGCCCGCCTGACCGAGCGCCGTCAGGAAGCCCACCTGAGCAGTGTTGCCAGCTCTGGAAAACGCCCTGGAAATATACCGGCCATCGTCAGGCACTAGGCTTCCAAAAAATAGAACCTTGTTGCCATTCACTTGACTTCTCCGTTCGACAGATAGTTGAGCAGGACGTATACATTTTCACGAGTGTGTAAAGCCTCGTACATGTTTCGGTTGGCTTCGCCCATTCGTTGAAGACGGTCTGCATCAGTCAGCATTTGCTCGAGCGCGCTGGCCAATTCAGTGACTTTTCCGTTCCGGAACATCAGGCCGTTGTGGTCATGAATTAAATCCTCCCGCAGCGCTTTAAAATTCGTAGCCACCACTACTTTGGAGTTTCGGCCAGCCTCCATGATGGCTCGACCTTGATGTGGTTTCATGATTGCAAAGACCATCAGCTAGGAAGCTGCAATGAATGCCGCAGCTTCCTCGACATTGCCGTACACCTGAACTCCAGAGACAGAGCATAGGAGATCGTCAAATAGCCGACGTTCAAGGGGATTTCTCGATATATTCTGCGGCACAAACCACGCCAGAGCATGGCGAGATCAATCTCGTTCTCACTTGTTCGATCAGCCGAAATCATGGAGCGCCCATTCTCCAGCGCGCTGACCCAACCCTCACGAACATGGGGGGCTGGTCCCCTCCTGACCTCTTGCCGTAATGAACAGCGCTCATCAGCGCCACTATAACGACTTGAGGATGTGTCGGCATGGCGTAGATCTCAGAAGCTGCACCTTACACAGCGTAGTGAATACCCGTGCTGGCCGAGGAATTCTGCGTTTTACTGAAGATCCAGAGTAGCCGCTTCAGGTACACCTGTGGCAGTACCGTCACCAGAGCCAGCACGGCACACGCCTCTAGGGTCATGCCGGTCTCTCAGTGCAGGATCGCCAGCGTCCACGCGAGGAAGACCAGGCGGACCCAACGGTCCAGTCCCACAGCAGTGCGCCCTGCGAACTGCTGTTTGCCCTCTTTAAAAAAGACTCCTCATTCCACCGCGCCTTGCCCTCAGCGATCACCTCGTCGCCCGCCATCAGCGCTGACGAGACCGCGTGAAATGTCCGGTCTCCCCGGTCGACACGACCCAGCACCAGGGTGCCATGGGGCCAGTTCTTCAACTCGACGTATCCGCCATGCGGACAGTCGGCCACCGTGGCGCCCCCAGGATGCATGGTCTGCCGGGTTGACCGGACGCCCACCACGAATTCGAAGCCCAGGTGCCACACCTCATCCAGGAAGACAGCGGCTTCGAAGCCGCTGTCGGCCAGCACGCGGATACGGAATCGCCGCCGGATGGCGTCCGGCACCGTGCGCAGCAGCTCGCGGGCCAGGGTCACCGGCGTCGTTGTTCCTTTGCCCTTATACACTCGGTCGCCCACCGGGAACTTCACCGCGCCGTACTGGGCAAAGCGCACGATGAGGTGGATGCCGTGGACGTTGTTGTAGACGCGCACAAAGGGCAGCGTGCTGCCCTTCTTTTCGATGCTGGTCAGGTTGACGTTCAGCCGGAGGCGGGGACGATGTTTTCGTCTGGCGGCCAGGTGCAGTGCATCCCACTGGGCACGGTGCAGGATGGTCCAGCCCTGGGCCGTATCCCAGGGGTATTCGTTCAGGAGCCGACTCAGCTCACTCTTACTGACCAGTTCAGCTCGGTAGAGTGCGGTTTTTGTCGCGGTGTCCAAGACCATGAACAGCGCAGCCCGCAGGCTGCGCTGTTGGTTAGGACGTGGTGAAGATGGCCAGGAACTCGTCTGCCAGCATGCGGACGCGCTCCCCCAGAATTTGAGACTTCGACACGCCCAGATTCTCTCGGCTGGGAGCGCTCTTCCGTCGTTATGCAGGTGCAACTCCTGAGTACTCCGCTCGTGGCTACGTCATAGGGGTCTTTCACACCGCTGATTGCCGCTCTACTTGGCCTTCTTTCAAGCCATACATAACGTCTACCTTCGCGGGTTTTCACTGTTGGAGCCGATGTCGAGCCTACTTCTGACCTCAGTTCCCCGAAACCCAGGATGAGCCAGCATTATTGATTCATGCGTTGGAGGGTAACGAGAGGGGTAGGCTGATGGCATGCCGCCGGCCTGGCAACCCACCCGGTGGACCCGTGAGCAGATGGAAGAACGGCGACTGTTCGCTGAACCATATCTCCGCGCAGGGACGTTGAGCTCCACCCAGATCGCCGAACGGTGCGGCGTCAGTAGCAGTGCTGTACGACCATGGCATCAACGCCTGCGCACGCATGGCTCTCTCGAAGCCACAATCGCGCCAGGTCGCACGCCACGACTGACGGACGCGCAGGTCGCCCAGATCATGACGCGCCTCAGCGCGGAGCCGGGCCCCGCGCACGCCCCAAATGCCCGCTGGACGTGCCCGAAGGTGCGCGAGTTGATCGGCCTGACCTACGATGTGTGGTACGACGTCGATCACCTCAGTCGACTCTTACGGCAGTGGGGGTTCACACCACAGAGACCGATGAGACGGGCACGAGAACAGGATCAGGACGCGCTCGTCACTTAGATGGAGACCATGGTGCCCGAGTTGGAAAAAAAGGTCGAGGCCGGAGAGACATTCGTCTTCATTGATGAGGTGGGCTTCAGCTTGAAGCCCACCGTGACCCGCACCTGGGCCCCCTGTGGGCAGACACCCGTGTTAGTGTCCACACACTGCTGGGACAGAGTGTCGACCATTGGGGCGATCGCCACAACGGGGCAGTTTCTGCAACACACGCACCCAGCGTCGATCAAGGGCGCGCACGTCCTGGCGTTTCTGACCCATCTGTTGCGGCACGTGTCTGGATCGATGACGGTGCTCCTCGATAACGCCCGCATTCATAAGACGAACCTCGGTTGGCGGTGGTGTACTTCCCGCTCTACGCACCTGAACTCAATCCCATTGAGCCGGTGTGGGCCTATGTGAAGCAGCATGTCCTGGCGAACTTCTGTCCGTCAGATCTTCAGATGTTGAAGGCCCGATTGCCAGTGGCGTGGCGGAAAGTGCGTGCGGCGGAGCTTCCACGGCGCCTCCTGCATGAATCTCAGTCGTGACTCACTTACGCAGGAATCAATAAATACCTTAGCCTGTCCTCAATGAAAGCCATCATCCCCGCTGCAGGCCTGGGCACCCGCTTGCGTCCCCTCACCTACACCCGCCCTAAGCCCGTGCTGCGCGTGGCCGGCTATCCCATCATCTGCCACGCCATCGGCACGCTGCGGCAGGCGGGCATCACCGAAATCGGCATCGTGGTGTCAGACATCACGCGCGATGAGATTCAGCATGCGGTGGAAGACCTTCAGGGCGTTCAGCTGACCCTGATCAACCAGCACGAGCAACTGGGGCTGGGCCACGCGGTGCTCACCGCCCGCGAGTGGGTGGGACAGGACGACTTCTGCGTGTACCTGGGGGACAACCTCTTTGAATTTGGGGCTCAGCCCTTTGTTGAGCGCTTTCAGCAGACGCGGCCCACGGCCCTAATTGCCCTGGTGGAAGTGGAGAATCCCACCGCCTTCGGGGTGGCGGAGTTGCAGGGGCAGCAGATCACCCGCCTGGTCGAAAAACCGGCCGTGCCCCCCAGCAACCTCGCGGTGGCCGGCCTGTACTGCTTCACGCCGGAACTGTTCGAGGTCCTGGAAGGCATGCCGCCCTCGGCGCGGGGGGAGTACGAGATCACCGACGGCATTCAGGGCCTCATTGAGCGCGGGCGCACAGTGACCGGGCAACCGGTGCAAGGCTGGTGGAAAGACACGGGGCGTCCCGCTGACCTGCTGGACGCTAACCGCCTGCTGCTGGAGCGCATTGAGGCCAACATCCAGGGCGTGACAGAAGACGCGCAACTGACCGGTCATGTGGTGGTGCCGGCCAGCGCCCGGGTCACACGCAGCAAGATCGTGGGGCCCGTGCTGCTGGGCGAGGATGTGGTGATTGAAGACGCCTACATCGGCCCCTTTACCAGCATCGGCAAGGGCAGCGTGGTGCGCGGCGCCGAGGTGGAGCACAGCGTGGTGGACGAAGGCGCCGTCATTGAGCACGTCTCCACCCGCCTGCAGGACTGCCTGATCGGCGTGCGGGCCCAGGTGCGCGGCGGCCGTACCCTGCCACGCACCCACAAGCTCACGATCAGCGACGCCAGCGTGGTGGAACTAGTGTGACACCTGCATACGGCTGCCCCCTTCACCCCTGCGCCACTTCGTTCACAGGCTCAGGGTTCTGTCAGCCGCCTCGGCCTATCATGAGGGCATGACCGATTCACCTCGAATTCACCTGGGGGCCCTGCTGCGTTCCTCGTCGGACGACGCCCGCGCGCAGGGCACCCTTGATCACCTCCACTACGAGCAGGGCGGCACGCAGCAGACGCTGCGCTTCGCCGAGCCTGCGCCGTTCGAGGTGAGTGTCAACGCCCTGGGCGGCCACGAGATGTATCTCCAGGGATCCTTTGAGCCGGTGCTGATCATGGAGTGTGCCCGCTGCCTGCGCGACGTGCAGGTGCCGCTGGAGTTGCGCCTGGGCACCCTGATGCGCCACGAGCCCTCCGTGAACACGCCCTTTCTGGAAGAGGCCGAATCCGGCGAGGAGGTGCTGGTGTTCGGCGCCCCGGAACTGGACCTGAGCGCGTACCTCGCCGAGTCGGCGCTGCTGGCTGCCCCGCTGAGCGTGCTGCACGACGAGGCCTGCAAGGGCCTGTGCCAGGTCTGCGGGCACGACCTGAACGAAGGGCCCTGCGAGCACAGCGCCCAGGTCCCCGTTGAAGCCATTGACGATGAACTGGGCACCCCCGAAGGCTCACTGCACGCCCGTCAAAACCCCTTTGCCGCCCTGGCCGACCTGAAGGTGCCCGAGGAGTGAGTGAGCTCACCCACTTCCGGGACGGGCAACCCCACATGGTGGACGTGACGGACAAGGCGCCCTCCACCCGGGAAGCCACCGCCGAGGCCTGGGTGCGCCTGCCGCTCGAGGCCCGCGCGGCCCTGGAGGCCGGGACCAACCCCAAGGGCGACCCCCTGGTGGTGGCCCGGCTGGCTGGCCTCGCCGGCAGCAAGCGCACGGCCGATCTGGTGCTGCTGTGCCACCCCATTCCGGTCACCGGCGCCGAAGTGCAGGTCACCCTGGAACCCGAGGGCGTGCGGCTGTGGGCCCGGGTGCGGACCACGGCGCCCACCGGCGTGGAGATGGAAGCCCTGACCGCCGTCACGGTGGCCGCCCTGAACGTCTACGACATGCTGAAGGCAGCCAGCAAGGCTATTGAGATCACCGGGGTGCGCTTGCTGAGCAAAACCGGCGGCAAAAGTGGTCCGTATCAGGCCCCCCCTGTTTCGTAGCTTCAGGACGCGGCGGGGCGGGAACGGATGGGGCGTTGGCCCCGTAGAGGAAACGTATGGGCGTGGAGACTCACAATTCTGCGGGCGAGCCGGACTGGCTGCTGCTGCTGCACCGCGAAGCCGACGGTGAGTTGACCCCGGACGAGGCGGCCCGGCTGGCGGCGCTGCTGGACCAGCCGGACGTGGTTCGGCAACGCGCCCAGCTGCAACAGGTCGCCGCGTTGGTGGCCGGGCGCCCCCAGCTGCCCCGCAGCGTGGCCACAGAGGTCGCGCAGGACATTGCCCTGCAGGCCTACCTGAAAGTTGCCGTTCCCGTGCCCCCCGTATCGGTGGCGGCGCAGGTGGCAGCGGAGGTCCGGCTGGCGGGGCAATTGAGCCGTCCGGCCCTGCCCCACAGCGTGGCCGCGCACGTGGCCCAGGACATTACCCTGGGGGCCACGTTGGACGGCACCCGTCCCCGGCTCCCGCACAGTGTGGCGGCCGCTGTCGCCGCTGAGGTGGCGCTGGGGCAGCAGGTGCAGGGAACTGTGCCGCCGCCCGTGCCCAGCGTGGCAGCCCCCGTTGCGGCCGAGGTGGCCTGGCAGGCCAGATTGGCCCAACCGGCCCCGCCGGTGCCCAGAAAGAGTGTGGCGGCCCAGGTGGCCGCGCGGGTGGCCCAGGAAACGGCGCCGCTCCCGGTCGCGCCCCCCGTGTCCCCTCCTCTTCCCGTGGCAGCGGTGCTGATAGGCAGGCGGCGCAACCCGGCGCCCCTCTTTCTGGTGGTGTCGCTGCTCGCGGCCCTGATGGCGCTGGCGATCTCCAGTGCGTGGCCCAATCTGGCGGCGGGCGCGCTGGTGTTCCAGACCCTGTTGGCCCAGGTCTCGCCCGTGGCGGGTGCCGGGCTGGCCCTGCTGCTCCTGACCAGCCTGCTGGTGACGTGGCGCCCTGGACCGGCCGCGCAGCGTCTGGGCGGCGCTGCCTTTGCCCTGAGCGCGGTGCTCACCCTGCCTGCCCTGTACGAGGTCACCACGCGGGGCACCGTCACCTTTGGGCAGGATGTGGTCGTCAGCGGCCCGGTGAACGGCAACGTGATCGCGGTGGGCGGCAGCGTGCAGCTGCAGGACTCGGCGCAGGTGAAGGGCGAGGTGGTGGCCCTGCTGGGCGACGTGCGCCGCGCCCCCGGGGCCGAGGTTCAGGGCCGCGTGAACGCCCTGATGGGCCGCGCCCCCGGCGACACGGCCGCGCTGCAGACCCCGGTGCCGTCCGGCCTGAGCGCCATGACGGCCTCGGCCTTTCGCCCGGTGCTGGGCTGGCTGGGCGCCGCTGCGTGGCCGCAGGTGTTCGTGACCCTGACGGCAGGCGCGCTGCTGCTGCTCTTTGTGTCGGGGCTGGCGCCGTTGCTGGCCCGGCGCCAGCGCCACGCCCCCATGCGCACCCTGGCCCTGGGCGTGCTGGCCCTGGCCGCGCTGCTGGGCCCGGCTGGCGGACTGGCCCTGGTGGGCCTGCTGGGCCCGGCCCTCATTGCCGCTGCCCTGGCCGCGCTGCTGATCGCTGTGGGCCTGAGCGTCAGCGCCTATGACGCTGGGCGCACGCTGGCCTACCGGGCGCGCCTGCCCCTGCCCGATATGGTGGGCGCCATGATGGGCCTGAGCGCCGTGGCCGCCAGCCTGAGCCTGCCGCCCCTGGCGTTTGCGGTGGCCCTGATCGGCGGCACCTGGGGCGCCGGCACACTGCTGCTCACCCGCACCGATCCGGCGCCAGCCAGCGTGCCAGCCACAGCCGCCTGATTCGAGGGGCGGCAGAACAGCCCTTTCAAAGGGCCTCTGTCCCCCACTCTGCACCTGAACTGGATTTCACTGGGCCACTCTATCTTCGGAGGCCGAAAGCTGAACCCGGGGAGAACAGCACGCCTCTTACCAACACGCAGTTGGCCCCTGACGTAAAACCGATCAGGGGCCAACTGGATTGGGGCTGAGCGCGCGGCTCAGTTCAGGATGCGTTTCAGGTGCAGGTAGATCTCGTACCAGTCCTGCTTGTCGCGCGGGCGCTTGCCACGCAGTTCAATGCGGGACAGCGTGCGGACCCAGTCGGGCGTGATCTGTGGTCCCAGGGTGGGGTCTGCGACCAGATCAGCGAGGCCCTTGGGCAGGGCGCCTTCGGTGGACGCGCCGTAGAACTCGACGCCTTCGAGCAGGTCGTGCACCGTGATGGCGTACGCCCCTGCCAGGGTCTGAAGGGTCTCCAGGCTGGGGTTGGTGCGGCCGCGCTCCAGATCGCTGAGATACGGAACGCTGATACCGGCCGTCTCGGCGACGTCCTTGAGCCGCAGCCCGCGTTCGCTGCGCAGTTCGCGGAGTCGTTCGTGCAGTTTCATTCTTCACCTCCTTGGCTGCGGCGTGGCCTCACGCCGGGCGTCTTGTGATGCCCCGGGGCGCGTGCCGCCTGGGGCTACCGTCGTCGCCCAGATCAGGTTTGCCTGTGGGCAGAATAGGGCAGCCTTGGTTGGAGTGTAACACCGCCTTCCGGTACGGTCAATACAGAATGAGGGTTAACCCTTCTTGCCCTTCACGATCTCCCCTGCTACCATGAGTCGCAGAAGGCCCCACGCCAACCCCCGCGATTTGCCCCCTCTCGACCTCGCCGCCCACCGGGCGGGAAGGAGTACCTTCATGCGCGCTCTGGACACCATTGCCGAAAGCATCCGCGTCGGCTACGCCCACCCCACCACCCTGCTGAATACGTTCATTGAGGTCGAGAACGAGGGCGGCCTGGGCGCCGTGCGCCGCATAGAGCGGCAGTTGCAGTTGGGGGTAAGCGCCCTGCGCGAGCGCCAGCACCCCGGCAGCGATCTCGCCCAGACGTGGCTGAATTCGGCCCGCGCGTACCTGATCACCCGCGCCGAGCGCCGTCAGGCGGTGTAAGGGCCACACAACAAACCACAGCAGAACAGCCGCACCCGGAAGACCCAGGGGGCGGCTGTTCTGCTGCAGGCGGACCGTTAAGCGCCAGCGGTCTCCTTCAGGCCGTAAATGGCTTCGTACTTGCGGTGCAGGTAGGCCACGTAGGCGTCGGCGCTCAGGGGCTGCCCGGTGGCCTGCAAGATCAGTTCGTTTGGTGTGAGGCTGCGGCCGTGCTGGTGCACATGCTCGACCAGCCAGGCCAGCAGGGGGCCATATTCGGCGCGGTCTACGCCAGCAGCCACCTCGGGGGTACGGCGCGCAGCGTCCAGCAGCTGCACGCTCAGCAGGTTGCCCAGCGTGTAGGTGGGGAAGTAGCCGATCAGCCCGGCGGACCAGTGGATGTCCTGCAGCACGCCCCGCGCGTCGTCTGGCGGCGTCAGGCCCAGGTCGGCCTGCATGCGGGCGTTCCAGGCTTCGGGCAGGTCGCGCACCGCCAGCGTGCCGTCCAGCAGCGCCAGTTCCAGTTCAAAGCGCAGCATGATGTGGAAGTTATAGGTCACCTCGTCGGCTTCCACCCGGATCAGGCTGGGCTGCACGCGGTTGACGGCGCGGTAAAGGGCTTCCGGGTCCAGACCCGCCGTGACCTCGGGGGCTGCGGTCTGCAGGGCCGGGAAGTAACGCTGCCAGAACGGCAGGCTACGCCCCAGCAGGTTCTCGAACATGCGCGACTGGCTTTCGTGTACACCTAGGCTGGCGCCCGAGGACACGGGCGTGCGCGCCCAGCGCGCCGAGACCCCCCGCTCGTACATGGCGTGCCCTGCCTCGTGCCACGTGCCAAAGCAGCAGGCGGGCCAGTACGGCTCAATCCGGGTGGTAATGCGGATGTCGCTGCGGCTGAAATTCGACTGAAAGGGGTGGGCGCTTTCGTCCTGGCGGGCAAAGTCACTCCGCAGCCCAAAGGCCTCGCCAGCGACCTGCCACGCAAAGGCCTTCTGTGCCTCGGCCGGAAAGGAGCGGGTGAGGACGCTGTAGTCGGCCGCGTCACCTGCCTGCCGCAGCCGGGTCAGCAGGGGCAGGGTGCGGGCGCGCAGATCGGCAAAGATGGTGCGCACCTGCGCGGCGCGCATGCCGGGCTCGTAGTCGTCGAGCAGGGCGTCGTAGGGGTGATCCTCAAAACCCATCAGGTCAGCCTGGCGCCGGGCGAGCTCGATCATGCGCTCCAGGTGGGGGGCAAACAGAGCAAAGTCACTCTTGGCGCGCGCGTCCAGCCACGCGTGGTGGGCCTCGTTCTGGGCACGGGTCTGCTCCTCGACGAAAGCGGTGGGCAGTTTGGTCGCCTTGTCGTAGTCCCGCTGGGCCACGCGCACCACGGCCGCCTGGGTCTCCCCTTCCGGCTGCGCGGCCTGCAGCAGCTCGCCAGTGGCAGGAGCGGTGAAGAGGTCGTGGCCCAGGGCGGCCAGGGTGGCGAGTTGCTGCCCCCGGCCGGGCGCGGCTTCGGGCGGCATAGAAACCTCTTGCTCCCAGGACAGCAGGCGGGCAGCGGCTTCCAGATCACTGACCTGCCCCAGACGGCGCATCAGATCATTCATGGTCATGGCCTTCAGCCTACCGCCGCGCCCGGGCGGCTGCGCCATGTGGCTTACTGGCGGGCCCCCTTACCTGCTATTGCCAGCGTTCGCGCGCTTCGCCCACCTCGCCCAGCAGCAGGGGCCGCACCTCGCCCAGGAGATAGAGACTGCCGCAGACCAGTGCGGGGTCGGCGTTCAGGGCGGCCAGGGCCTGCAGGGCGGCCGCCGGTGAAGAGGTGACCGTGTGGGGCACCCCAGGAAATAGCGCCGCCAGACCAGCGGGGTCCGCCGCCCGGGGGCTTAGCGCGGCCCGCGTGAGGATGACGTGACTGGCCAGGGGCGCTAGCGCCGCCGCCACGCCCGCCAGATCCTTGTCCTCCGAGGCGCCGAAGACCAGGGGGAGGTGATTCATGCCCAGTGCCTGCACCGCCTGCACCACGGCGCGGGCGCCGTCTGGGTTGTGGGCCCCGTCCAGCAGTACCCGCCGCCCCTGCCAGGGCACCACCTCCAGCCGTCCGGGCCAGCGGGTAGTGGCCGCCCCATGCGCGATGGCCTGGGGGCTTAGACCCAGACGCTGGGCAGCCAGGGCGGCCAGCGCCGCATTGCGGGCGCCGTGGTCGCCCAGCAGCGGGGTCTGGAACGTGACCTCGCCGGCCGGGCTGTGCAGCCGCATCTGGGAGCCCGCCCACCCCTGCGCGGTCACCTGAGCCTGGGCTTCGGCGTCCAGGGCCCACAGGTCTGCCCCCGTGGCGCGCAGCAGGGGCAACAGGTCGGCGCTCACGCCCGTCACGGCCGGGCGCCCAGGCCGCAGGATGCCCGCCTTCTCGGCAGCAATGGCCTGAGGGGTGTCACCCAGGATGGCCGTATGGTCCAGCCCCACGGTGGTAATCACGCTGAGGGCCGGCTCCAGGGCGTTGGTGGCGTCCAGTCGCCCCCCCAGACCCACCTCCATCACCGCCACTTGCACGCCAGCTTCGGCGAACAACAGAACGCCCAGGGCAGTCACGATCTCGAAGAAACTGGCGCCTTCGGCCTCGGCCGCGGGGCGCACGCGGGCCAGCGCAGCGGCCACCTGCGCTTCGGGGAGTTCCTGACCCGCCACCACAAAGCGCTCCGTAAAGCGCGTGAGATGCGGGCTGGTAAAGAGCCCGGCGCGAAGGCCCCCCGCCCCCAGCATGGCCGCCAGAGCCGAAGCCACCGAGCCCTTGCCGTTGGTCCCACCGACCAGCACCGTCTGAAAGGCCGTCTGCGGCTCACCCAGTCGGCCCAGCAGGGCCTGCACCCGCCTCAGGCCCGGGTGAATGCCAAAGCGCTGCTGGGCGAACAGCCAGTCGAGTTCCTGAGGCCATGTCGTGTGAGACGCCATGGCCTCAGCATAGAAGGGCAAGAGCAAAGGGAGGGGCCAGGCGTGGCCGCCTCCCTGTCCGGTCTGATCGCCTTAGCCCTGGGGGCTAAAGTACGTTTCCAGTGCCGGCACGATCTGCTTTTTACGGCTGATGCGCGCGCCCAGATCGGCCACGTGGCCGTGGGCCTCCACCCCAAAGGCCTCCCGCAGCACCTTCTCCTCGGTGGCGCTGAGGACCAGGGTGCGGTTGGTCTCGTTGAGAATGTCCACCACGCTCAGCAGCACGCCATTCAGGCTGTCCTCGGCCTTCAACCGGTCCATCGCCTCCAGCAATTCGCTCTGACGCCCGAAGACGTAGCCTGGGTTCGTGGTTTCGATCACGCCCAGCCCCCACTGCTGCGGGGCAGTGGCTTCACCAAACGGAAACACCTTGTAATCCATACGCAGCAGCGTTTCGGCCGGGGTGTCGCCCAGATCGCTCTTGGCCGCGAACATGGCCAGCGCGTAGGCCTCCACATCACCGATGCCGGCCACCGAGGCCAGGAACGCCACGGCGTCACGGTCCTCGGCTGTGGTGGTGGGGCTGCGGAAGTGCAGGGTGTCACTGAGGACGGCGCTGAGCATCAGCCGGGCGTCCAGCGGCTCCACGCTCAGGCCCGCCTCCCGGAACAGCTTGAGCAGCAGGGTGCCAGTCGAGCCCACCGGCTCGAAGCGCAGGTAGGCGGGCTGGGTGGTGGTCAGGTCGCCCAGCTTGTGGTGGTCCACCACGCGGGTCACGGTGAGGTCGTGCAGGTTGGGCAGCGACTGCGCGCTTTCGTTGTGGTCCACCAGAGCCACCGGGCTGCCGGCAGGCAAGGTCTCCAGCAGGGGCGGCGCCGCTATGCCTGCCTCACGGAGCACAAACGCGGTTTCAAAATTGAGTTCTCCCAGACGGTAGGCCTGGGCCTCCACGCCCTGACGGCTCAAGAGGCGCGCGTAAACCAGCGCGGCAGTAATGGCATCGGTATCGGGGTTCTGGTGGCCGAACACAGCAAGCATGGGGGGAGTCTAGCGGGTCTGGTCAGGCAGAGCGGCCAGCCATCAACACAAGAAACCCCCGCACAGGGCGGGGGCTTCAGGAAGAGGAGGTTTAGAAGGTGACCTTGTAGCTGATCTTGAAGACCTGACCACGCGCGTCTGCCGCGCCGGCCACTGCTGCGCCGTTCGCTTCACGCAGGCGCAGGTTGCTCACGCCGTAGCCGAAGGACAGATCGTAGTAGTTGCCTTCCACGTAGACCAGGTTCTGGGTGACCGTACGGTTGAGGTTGTACTGGTCAATGGTCGCACCAGCCGTACCAGCCGCAGCACTGCCGTCGCTGTTCAGCGCACCCACGTACGGACGGTAAGCCCGGTTGGTGCCCTGGTAGCCCGCGTAGTACACAGCCAGCTTGGTGTTGGGCAGCAGGAACTCGTTCAGGCGCACGCCCACGCGGTAGGTCACGTCGCTGGCCGTGAAGTCAGGCGCCGTGGTCACGCCCGTAGTGCCGTTCGTACCGAAGTCGTAGCTGCGGTTGTAGAACTTCGCGTACGCCTCGAAGCTGGGGCGGAACACGGTGTTCAGCGTATCGGTCTTGATATCGACCGTGCCGTTAAAGCTGGTCTGGTTCGACAGCGTCGAGCCAGCAGCGTTGCGCTCGCTGTCCGCGTAGGTGCTGGTTTCAAAACCCGCGCCCACGTTGATGTTCGCCACGCCAAGCTTGGCGTTGTAAGCGGCGCTGCCGTACACCACGTTGTTGGTGTAGCCGTTGGTCGCGCTGCGGTAACGGGCCTTGTAACCCAGGGTCAGGTCAAGGTTCTTGACCAGCGCGTCAGCGGCCTTGCCGTCGTGCTTGGCTTCTACGCCGAACTCGCTGTAGCAGATGGTGCTCGTCGCCGTGCCGCAGGTGCCCGTGTCCAGCTCGTTGGTGGCAAGACCAAACTCGTTGCTGTTGTAAGACGTGCTCTTAGCAAACAGGCCACCGTCGTCATTGATGCGCTGACCACTGGTGTTGCCGACGTTGCGGAAAAAAGCACCAACGCTGAAACCAAGACCTGGGGTTACGTCGCCACGCACAGCGTAACGGGTGGCGCCACCCGAGGGGGACAGGTACTCGTAGTAGCCACCACGTACGGTCACCAGGTTGAGCAGGCTGACCTTGGCGGCGATGCCACGGTCAACGATCGCGCTGGGTTCACGGGCCGTATCGAGGGGGCTACGCCCGTAGGCAACGCTGTTGTCCAAGTAACCGCCCACAGACACCGCGCCGAAGGTGGCCTTGGCCTTCACACCGAAGCCAGTGCGCCCTGCGCCGTAAGGAGCCGTGCTGTTGGTGCCGGTGGGATCGGCTTCCATGATGCCCGCCGTGGCGTTGTAACCCGGGCTCACGGTACGGTAGTTGATGGTGTAGAACTTCACGGGGCCCAGATCGCCAGCTGCCTTGGCATAGAAGGCGTTCTGAACCGTCGTGCCAGTCGTCACAGTGGGAGCAGCGCCCGCCGTAGCGCTCGCGGTGTAGGTGGTTCCGTAGACGCGGCTGGTCGCGTATTCGCTGTCCAGCTGCCAGCCACCGACCGTTCCGTGCAGATCTGCACCGAACGCGGTGACATCATTGACAACAGTGTTGGTGACACCAGGCACTGCAGCTGCCGTTGTGGTGGCGGCAGAACCCGTAGCAAGAGCACGACCTGCCGTGTCTGCAGCGCCCGTGTAATCATCGCCACGGCCTTCCTGCAGCACATGAATGCCAGCCTTCAGCGTGCCAACGGGAGTAATGGTGGCCCGCACGCCACGGTAGTACAGGCTGTCGCCGTTGGCGCCGCCACGGCTGCCATACACACCCGTAATGGTGGGCTTGAAGGCCCCGATGACGGGCAGGGTGCTGCCATCCACGTTCACGATGTAGCCGTCGCCACGGCCCACGGCGTCGTTGTCACCGATGTAGTCCGCGAACTTGAACTTCAGGCTCTTGCCGAACGTCACAGTGATGGGCGCGTTGCCCACGGTGAAGCTCGCAGTTGCGTTGTTGAAGTAGAAGAACAGGGGGCGGTAGGTGGTGCCGTCCTGCACGACATCCGGGTAGCGGCTATCAGCCGTAGGCAGACCCGCACGAACGCCGAAGCTGACATCTACCTTGTTGACGTTCAGGCCGCCAGGCCCAGGAACGAAGGCACCGCTCACGGCGCTCTTGGTGGTGTCGAGACGACCAGTAGCAGTCCCGAAGGTAATGCCGAAGCTAATGGTGGTGCTGCCCTCTACACGCACAGGGCCGCCAGCCGTGGAGAAGCCGTAGAAGTTAGCCGCAGCGGTGTTCTGCTGGGTCACGTCATTCAGATTCAAGGGGGTTGCCGGCGTCGTCACGGGAGGCACAACAGTACCGTTACCCACCAGAACGCGGCCGCCCGTGAGGTCGGCGTAGTCCACAGCTGTGTCCAGCGTGGTGGCATTGCCGTCCGTGCCCGTGGAGAACACAGTGCCAGGGATCAGACGGTCGAAGTCCATGTCGCGCGTGGCGCGGGCCACGTAGTACGTGGCGCTGAGCGTGGGCTGGATGCTGAAGGCGAAGCGCTCCAGCTGGGTCACGCGGTTGTCGATGCTGTTGACGCGGGTTTCCACGACGCCCACGCGGCCAGCGAGGTTGTCGAAGTCGGCGCGGGCCACCAGATCGGCCTGGGCAGCTTCCACGGCGCTGACGCGGTCCTGCAGGTTCAGGATGTCCTGGTTCAGCAGCACGGTCAGGTCGTTCAGGGCGGCGATGGAGCTGGCGTTGTCGTCGACGTCGGCACGCAGGGTGTCGTACTCGTCGGCGCGGGCGCTCAGCTCTTCAATCTGGGCGGTGATGCCAGCCAGGGCTTCGGCATCGCCGTTGGCAGCAGCGATCATCTCGACGCGCTCTTCCAGGCGGGCGAAGTCGTCGCGGCTGACCATGTTCTCTTCCAGGTCGCTGACGCGCACGCCCAGGGCGGCCAGATCGGCGGCGAGTTCCTGAATGGCGTTCTGCAGCGCCGTCAGGGTCTCGGGGTCGATGCTGCCGGGCTGCACTTGGCCCTGGCGCATCTGGTCCAGCAGGCGGGCGATAATGACGGCCGCTTCGTAGCGGGTCAGGTTCTGCGTGCCACGGAAGGTGCCGTCGGGGTAGCCCAGGATGATTCCGGTGCTGACCAGACGGTCGATGGCGTCCTTGGCCCAGTGACCGGCGGGCACGTCGGTCAGTGCGGGCACCTGGGGCGCGCTCGCGGGCGCAGTGGTCTGCGCGGCGGCAACGCCGAAGGACAGCGCAGCGGTGAGAACGAGCAGGCTTTTCTTCATATGAACCCCCAAAAGGTCGTCGCGCGTCGGAGCACCTTCTCGCAGCTCTGAAGTAGACGCAGGGGCGAGTTGCCGGGTTTCCTCTCCCAGGTGTAGTTCGCCGCTTCCTGTGTTCCTTCGCGCAACCTGGCATTCTTCGCCTGTCGGTTCAGAAATGCCAGATCAGGCGGATGATACAAGCATGAAAGAGACCCGGTCAACCCTGAGAGCCCCATAAAACCGTCATTTTACGCGCTTTGACCTATTTCTGATCAAGTGATGAAGGCGTATAGGGCGCTCTTTTTAGACTTGTGCCGGACGTTCAGGCAGTTGGCCGCCTGTCGCCAGGGCCTCGGCAAACCAGGCAGGCACTTTCCCCTTGAAGTAGCGCTCGGCCCAGGTCGTGGCCCAGCTGCCAAATGTGCCGGTCTCAATGGCACTCCGCGCCCGCTCGACCAGACGGTGGAGGTAACGCAGGTTGTGCAGCGAGAGCATGCGGGGCCCCAGCATCTCCTCGGCCTTAACCAGATGGGCGAGGTAGGCACGGGTGTGGTTCTGGCAGGCGTAGCAGTCGCACTCGGGGTCCAGCGGGACCAGCTGCCGACGCGGCGCACTGGCATTCAGGTTCAGACGGCCATCATCAGTCAAGGCGTAGCCAAAGCGGCCCGTGCGTGTGGGATACACGCAGTCAAACAT